>DASPSE010000415.1:0-7114 GCA_035624085.1 Terriglobales bacterium | reverse complement strand
TGGCGGGCGCCCTTCAAGGTTCCAGACAAGCAGAAAAAGTACGGCAATCTGACGCTGACCTATGCATCGCAACTGCACATCGCGGTAGTGGAGGTCGAGCGCGACACGTTCATTCCGCGGATTCTGGACTACGTTGCGGTGGACGACTGCGGCACGGTGATTAATCCGCCCATTGTCGAAGGTCAGGTCTATGGCGCTACCGCGCACGGCATAGGTGCAGCTTTGATGGAAACCTGTGTGTATGACGCAGTGGGCAACATGTTGACCAGCACGTTCAGCGACTACACGCCCATCACGGCGATGAATATGCCCACTGTCAAGTACGATCACATCGCAACTCCTTCTCCGCATAGCTACAGCGGAGCGAAAGGAATGGGCGAAGGCGGTGCTGCGCCCCTGCATACCATCTCGGCGGCCTTGCAGGATGCGCTGTTTGCGAACGGGGTAATCATTGATGACTCGTTCAATAATGCTGACCGTCTGTTTCGGGCTTTGGTTGCGAGAGAAGTAGGGCAGGCGGAGAAGCTGGTGAAAGTGGAGAAGCGCTCGTAGTGGAAAACAGCCGGCGAGATGCCGGCGTTACATGAAGAAGATCTGCATTGTCGGGTGCGGCGCCATTGGAAGCTTGTACGCTGCGCACCTGGCGCGGGTTGCCGAGGTCTGGGCTTTTGTTCGACGGGAAGATCATGCTCAGGCTCTCAATCGTGAAGGATTGACCGTTTCTGGCAGGCATCAGTTTCATGTGCAGCTCAAGGCGACCACGCACCCAGACGAACTTCCCGATTGCGATCTGGCAATTGTTGCGACCAAAGCCACGCAAGTGGAAGACTCGATGGTTTTAGCCGGCTGTCGTTTCAACCACGGTGCTGTGATCTCGGCGCAGAACGGACTGGGCAGCGAAGAAATCATCGCCGAACACACGCGCGGGCAAGTGATTCGGGGTACGACATTCATGAGCGGTACCAAGCACAGCGACACACATGTACAGTACGAGCTCGACACCGCAACTTGGCTTGGACCGTTCGAGCCGCGGCACACCGCGTACGCGTTGGTGAAGGATGCAGCTGATCTGATCACCGCTAGCGGTTTGAAAGCCGAGCCACTGCACGACGCGCGCCCGGCGCAGTGGTCCAAACTAATCTTTAATGCTTCGGTGAACGGAGTATCGGCTTTGACTGGGTTGCCGCATTCGCCGCACTTCTCTGATGAATCGCAACTGTCCGATCTGGGTCGCCTCCTGCGTGAGCTAATCGAAGAAGCAAAGCGCGTAGCAACGGCAGCGGATGTTCAACTGCACCAGGACCCGTGGGAGATGAACAAGATTGGCGCCATGACCAACCATCCACCATCTATGCTGTACGATGTGCGGCATCAATTCCGCACAGAGGTGGACTTTCTGAGCGGCGCGATCGCCCGCGAGGCGCAACGTTTGGGCGTTGCTGCGCCGCTGCACACGGCGGTTTACCGGCTGATTAAAGGCAAGGAAGCATCGTGGACATTTCAAGACGAGAACAAGCCGGTGCGGGGCTGGAAAGCGGTCAGCGGCGAAACCGATGCAACCTAGGGAGCCGTGAATGCCTTGGTCAATTGACACAGCAAAACTAAACCGCGTGCGCTCGCTCATGACCGACCAGGATATGACCGCGCTGGTCGTACGGGCGCCCGATAATGTGCTCTATCTGACGAATTATTGGTGCATGAAGGGCTACGACGCGGTTGTGTTTCCGCGGGCAGGCGACCCGACGCTGATTGCGATCGAGCCGCAGCTTGCGGATGCGGAGCGGAATTCGTGGACCAGGGACATCCGGTTGTTTAAGAGCTATCATCCCAGCGATCCTCGTCCACCGCAATATCGCGCGCTCGATCAGGCGTTGCAGGTTCTCAAGGAGCGTGGGCTCACCGACAAAGTGGGAATTGAGTTGAATATGGGAACGCAGGCGTCGGACCGCATGGTGGGCGAGCCGACCACCCCTACGCAGCTTTATTTCGATGCTTTCGGTGAAGTTGCGGGCAAAGTGGTGGACGCAACTCCACTGCTAAACGACGCTCGCGCTATCAAAACACCGCAGGAAATCGAGCGCATGAAACTGGCTAACGAGCTTGCCGCGCTGGCCATGGAGCATACTCGCGAGCACATGCGTCCCGGCATGAAGGAAAGTGAAGTTGGCGGTATGTATGAAAGCTTCGTTCACGGATTGGGCGTCGGTTACAAGGGCAAAGTAGAAATGGCGCGCGCGTTCACGCTGGTGTGGTCGGGAAAAGGCATCGCCACATTTACCGCAACCGGCAACCGCCCCATTCAGAAGAACGAGCCGACTTTGTTTGAAATTTGGGTGTGCGTAGATGGGTACTGGACCGATCTGACAAAGAATGCTTGTCCCGGTGAACTCAGGCCGGAGTATCACAAGCTGCTGGACTTGCTGTTGAAAGTCTTCCACGAGGCGATTTCTCATGCGCGTGATGGCGCCAGCTTTCCGGAACTAGATCGCTTGATTCGGGCTCGCATCGCAGAAGGTGGGTATCCGGGGCAGCCTTCGCATCCCATCTGTCATGGAGTGGGAGCACGCGCGCACGAACCTCCTTACGCGCATCAAGCGGGTGGTGGAAACATGAAGAAAGGAATGGTGCTCGCGATTGAGCCCGGAATTTATTGGGAAGGTGGCGGTGGGCTGCGCCTGGAAGACGATTTTCTAATCACAGACAACGGCAACGAAAAGCTGTGTAGTTATCCGGACGATTTCCGGTTGGTGTGACCGTGAAACCAGCATTGAAGCTCGAACCGAAACTGGCCGAGAAGATTGTCGCCGAGGTGCGGGAGGACGAAATCGTCGCGATGGCTCGCGACGTCATTAACATTCCCAGCCCAACCGGCGAAGAGCTTCCGATGGCGCAATACCTGCAGAATGCGCTGCGGCAGCTCGGCCTGAGTGTTACCTGGCAAGAGGTGGAGGAAGGACGAGCAAATGTCGTCGCACGATGGATCGGGTGCGGCGGTGGGAAGAATCTGATGTTCAACGGCCACATGGATACGTCAAACACTGGCCGCGAGGAGTTTCTTACCGGCATCGGTTACAAGCCGAATGCAGTCGTGAAAGATGGATTGATTTACGGTCTCGGCATTTACAACATGAAGGGCGCGCTTGTCTGCTATGCGCACGCGGTCAAGGCGCTGCAACGCGCAGGGGTTAGACTGAGGGGCGATGTGATCATCGCGGCGGTTGCGGGCGAGATTGAGAAAACCCAGTGGGATGAGTTCAAGGGCAGAGAATATCGCGGCTATGGCGTTGGAACGCATTATCTCGTGAATCACGGTGTGCTGCCCGACATGTGCATCCTGGGCGAGCCGACAGATATGCGCGTGGTGCTGGAACACTTTGGGTCGATGTGGGTGCGTGTTGCATGCACTGGAATTTATGTGCACACCGCATTTTGTGAAGGCCGCGAAGAGATGAACTCGATCCGGCGCATGTATGAGTTGATGGACACCATTATGAAGTGGATCGCCAACTGGGAGAAGAACGCGTCACACGGCGGAAAGAAGGCGCTGGTGAATCTCGGAGGGATTCGCGGAGGGCATCCCTGGCGAGCCAGCCGCACGCCGGAAAAGGCTGAACTATTCTTGGACGTGCGCGTGCCACCGACCATTCCGATGACCGAAGCTCGCAGAAATTTTCAGCAGATGTTTTTCGAGCTGGAGAAAAAACATCCTGACTGGGGGTTGGAGTTCGAGACTTATGTCTCCGTGCCCGGTGCGCGCATCAGTGAAGAGCACGAAATGATTAAGGCAATCGACGCCAGTCACGAGCTGATCACGGGCAAGCGCCCGGATCGCGAGGTGGTGACCTGGTGCTCGGACGCTAGCGTGCTCAGCCGCTATGGAATTGAAACCGTGAACTACGGTCCTTCCAGCGGTCCACGCGATGCCGAAGGCGAAAAAGTCGCGATTAAAACTCTGGTGGACATCACCAAAATTTACGCTTTGATCACGACCGAGTTGTGTGGGGTGCAATCGTAGGCTCCAAAGGTCCATTGCCAAGTCCAACAGAAATCGAACGTCGCTATAAGAATCTTCGCGCCAGCATGGAACGCGAAGGCCTTGACGCGCTCATTGTCTGCGGGAATCAGTATGCGGGATTCGAAGGCGCGGTCTTGTACACCTCAGGTTTCGAGATTGTCCACCGCTATGTGTATGTCGTGCTGCCGCTTGAAGGCGAGCCTACGCTGGTGTTCCCACGCGAGGCGCGATGGATTGGGGACAAGGCAAAGGCCTGGGTGAGAGACCAGGTGTGGCCTGACATTCCCGGGCGATGGATTCGGCAACGTGGCGAAGAGCGCGGATGGAAGCGAGTTGGCGTTTACGGCCTGAACTTCATCATGGCAGTGCGCGATTATCGCGAAATGGCGAATGCAGCCTTCGGGTTGGTGCTGTGGGATCTGCAATTCGACATGGCGCGCGCGGTCAAAAGTGAGGAAGAATTCGCGGAGATCCGTGATGCGATGGACATCATCGTCGACGGATTCTGGGCCCTGGTTGCAGCTTACGAGCCAGGCAAGACGGAGGCCGAAATCATGGCTCCGGCGGTTGAACGATTCTTTGCGCGCGGCGCAGGGCCGCGCATGATGAACATCCTGCTCTCTGGCACTGGAGGTGAAGCGGAAGCCTCCTTCAAGGTGCCGGGCCATCGGGTGGTGACGAGCGATGATCTCCTGCTCTACTCGCTGGAGATCACCGGCGCCGGCGGATACTGGGTCGAGTTTTCACGCCCGCTTATTCGAGGCAAGGTCAGCGCACGGACGCAGACTATGGCTCAGGCTTATCCCGAGGCGCTCGAAGCCGCCCGAAAATTGATGCGCGCGGGAGAACTTGCCAGCAAGGTTCATCGTGCCGTGGCCGAGACGTTTGCCAAGTGCGGATTTGCGTTAGGCCACTTGTCGGGTCACAGCATCGGGACAACCATGATCGAACATCCTGCAATCGGCGCAAATAGCGACGTGCAGTTGCAGGAAAACATGATTTTCTCTCTGCATCCGCAAGTGGTGGATAAAGACGGCAACGTCTGCCTCTACACACAGGACACCTATCGCGTCGGAGCGACAGAAGGCGAGTGTCTGGCAGACGTGGAATGGAAATTTTACAGCGGAGCAGAAGGAAGGCAGAAGTCAGAAGTAAGAATGCAGAAGTAGGAAGCAGCCTGGCGGACGTGGAGTGGAAGTTCTACACCGGGGTCGAATGCAGAAGTAAGAAGTGAGAATGCAGAGGTAAGACGCGCGGGTTCTAGGTCTTACTTCTTCATTCTGACTTCTCACTTCTGACTTTTCTCCATGCGAATTTGCATCATCGGTTGTGGGGCGGTGGGCAGCTTGTTTGCGGCGCATCTGGCCAAGGCAGGCGAGGCGGAGGTCTGGGCCTATGACGTGTGGAAGGACCATGTTGAAGCAATCCGACAGACCGGATTAAGGCTTTCAGGCGCGGCGGATTTTACGGTCCGGCTCAACGCCACCAACGATCCTAAGGGGCTGCCGCGATGCGATTATGGCATTGTAGCGACCAAAGCCAACCGCACGAAAACCGCCATCGCGCAGGTGGCTCACATCTTCGATGAGAACAGCGCGGTCTGCTCGGTGCAAAACGGGGTCGGCAACGAAGAGATCATCGCCGAGCACGTCAGATCCGTCATTCGCGGTACGACGTTTCCTGCGGGACACGCGATTGCACCGGGGCATGTTGGGTTTGATATTAAAGGTGACACCTGGATCGGGCCGTTTGAGCCCACTCACACGCCAATGCAGAAAGTCGAAGAACTGGCGGCGCTGCTTACGCGCTCAGGGATGAAGACCTTCGCGCTCCAAGATGCTCGCGGTGCGCAGTGGACCAAGCTCATCTTCAACGCAGCAACTAATCCCGTGGGTGCACTTACGCTGCTTCACCACGGCGCAGCGACACGATTCGGTCCGACTGGGCAATTGTTCAATGATCTGATCGCAGAAGGCGAAGCAGTTGCGAAGAAAATGAGCATTAATCTGCACGGCGATCCGCGAAATTTGGTGCAGAAGGGAGCCAATGCTCCTGGAAGGCATCGTGCCAGCATGTTGCAGGACGTTCTGGCCAAAAGGCAGACAGAAGTAGACTTCATGAACGGTGCGATTGTGCAGTGGGGTAAAAAAGTCGGAGTGCCGACTCCGTTGAATCAGGCGCTCTGGGCGCTGATTAAAGGGCTGGAGCACTCGTGGAAAGATCCGGAGTAGGAGCGAGTAGCTAGGGGCTAGGGGCTAGTAGCTAGGAGCGTGGTGTCGATCCCATTCAACATTGGCGTTCTGCAACTCAGCATGGAGCCGGTACGGGAAACCGTCGCTATGGCGAAGGCATGCGAAGACGCGGGGTTCGACACATTCTGGATTGCCGAAGCCTATCCCTGGTGGCGGAAGCATTCGTTTGAGGCGAGGTCGTCGACGGCGATCCTGGCGGTAATCGCGGCACAAACGCACCGCATTCAGCTCGGCTGGGGGATTATTTCTCCCTACACGCGGCATCCGGTGCAGATCGCCATGGAAGCACGAGTCATGCAGGATCTCGTAGGCGATCGGTTCCTGTTGGGGCTGGGCGCTTCGAAGATTTTCATGAACGAAATCGGTGAAGGCGAAGGCGAGAAGGTTGGGCCGGCAACCGTCATGCGCGAAAGCATTGAAGTCATTAAAGGCGTGCTCAAGGGGGATGGCTTTGAATATCGCGGCAAGGTCTTTGCCGCGTGTGTGCCGCCACTAAAGCCAGATGCGCACACGCCACGCGGTATTCCGCCGATTTACATCGCGGCAACTGGACCGGTGCTGCAAAAAATGTCGGGATCGGTAGGAGACGGCTTGCTGACCGCCAGCATTACGACGCCGGAATTCGTCCGCTACTCGCGCAAGAATATGGAGGAGGGTGCGCGCAAAGCGGGGAAGGATCCGTCCAAACTTGTGTTAGGCTCGGTGATCGTGGGGAGCATCAGCCGTGACTCAGCGAAGGGCAAAGAAGGCGCACGCGAGCAAGCCGCCATGTATCTTGCCAACAAAGTACAGAATATTCGCGGTTCCGCAGATGTGCTCTTGCAGTGTGCGGGGCTGACCTTTGATG
>DASPSE010000409.1:0-6751 GCA_035624085.1 Terriglobales bacterium | reverse complement strand
CATTGCAGGAGTTACGAGCGAAGCCCTGGCCCGCCGTATCCAGGAGGCAGGGCACGATGCCCGCTATGTTCCCTCCTTCGGCGACGCAGCAGATGCGGTCGCCGCTACAGCTGATGAAGGCGACATGATCCTGACTCTTGGAGCCGGCAACGTTTCTCAGCTCGGCCCCCTAATTCTGCAAAAGCTGCAGACCGCGAAGCCGGTCGCGGCCGGGTTAGACGTCGGCTCCGAATATCCGCACCGATAGCTCCCATCATCGTTGTCATCCCGAGCGAGGTTTGCGCGACGCACATCGCGCCGAGTCGAGGGATCTGCAGTTAAGCCCTGTTGGAACCGTTGCCCCACGCCGCCGTACATAACACAACCAACATCTGGATAACGAATTTCCGGTTGTCTCGTCTAAACCCACGAGCGGATGAGGAGTACGGATATGGCTTCGGAAAAGATCCTGTACTGGGCAGCTGTGGCGGTTCTGGCCGTCTTCGTCGGCAATCATTTTGCGAATAAATATAGCGGCGGCTGCCTTGCTAACCGCGCAATGGCGGCGGCGCAAGGGCTCTCCGGCGAGGCCACCCATTTCGTAACCATGGCGCGCGATGTGCTTGGGGGAACTCCGAGGTTTGCCGGCCCGGAGCTGGCGATGGCCCAGGTTCAAAGCCACTTCGCTTCCCTGCAGGCTGGGGTGGCTCGTCAGCAGGCCGCCTGCGCCCGGCTTGAGGCACAGCGTGCACGGATGTTGGCGCTCCAGCAAATGCAACATGTCCGGGTTCGGGTGATTTGCCCACGCCAAAGCGTGAGGGTAGAAGTTCCTCAGATCCCGGTGGTTGTCAGCGACGGAACGATCTAGTCTCGCCCGCTTCACAGCTCTTTCATTGTTATCATCCCGAGTGAGGCTTGCGCGACGCACGTCGCGCTGAGTCGAGGGATCTGCTGTTCCAATGCCTGCCCACCGTTTGTGGTGTTCGAAGGGCGGGAACCAAGATTTTCCCGCTTCCTTTCTTTAGCTGCGACACTCCAATTACCGTGCGACTTCTTCCCGGAGGATTCCATGCAGGAAACACCCCAGCAATACACTCAGCGCATTCTCGACAACCTGAATGGCAAAGAGCCGCTACGCATACAACAAGACACGCCTAAGAAACTAGAGAAGCTGATCAAACCGCTCAGCAAAGCGCAATTAGCCCGTCGCCCCGGGCCAGATAAGTGGTCGATCGCCGAAATCCTGGCTCATCTAGCCGACGCCGAGCTGGTAGGGAGCTGGCGCATGCGGTTGATCATCGGAAGCAACGGCGTGCCCATCCAAGCTTTCGACCAGGATATATGGGCGGAAATCTTCGCTTACTCGCGCCGCGACCCCAAGATTTCTCTGGAAACCTTCCGCGTGCTCCGCGAAAACAATCTGCGGATGTTGAAGGCGCTTCCGAAAGAACTGTGGGAGAACTACGGGATGCACCAGGAACGGGGCAAAGAGACTATCGCGCACATAGTGCGCATGTTCGCCGGGCACGATCTGAATCATCTGTCGCAGGTGGAGATGATCGCTAAGGAAAGCGGCAGGAAGCAAAAGCGAGCGGCGTAGAGTGATCGCGGGACAATGAAAATCCCCACCCAAGCAGATCGGCTCGGGTGGGGCACCCTCCTACATGATCTGTGCACAAAATGCACCAAATTTGGTCTATCTCAATTCCCAAAAAGCAGTTATAGTAATTTCGCTCCGCGATTCGCCGACGACGACTGACCTGGGTTGATGGCGCGAAAGGGCAGTTCCACCATCTCGCAGGAGGAGTTGTATCCACAGGCCAACGAACCCACGCGCGCCGAATTCGATGACGCGCATGTGCTCGACCTGGATGTGGAGGAGGAATCGCCGTTCCTCCGCGCACAAAAGCGCGTATCCGTTCGGCGGGCCTCTCTGCCCAAGAAAACCGCTGCCCGCCTGGCCTTGGCCGTCGTTGCTCTGAGCATTCTCGCCCTCGGCAGTGTGGTCGTCGCCGCCGCCTACCACTACGGCGAGCGCTCCTGGCGCTTCCGCATCGAATCGAGTGACGACATCGAAATCACCGGTCTTGGCAACGTGACCCGGTCGCAAGTGATCGAGGTCATGGGCGAAGACATCGGCCGCAACATCTTTTTCGTGCCTCTCTCGCAGCGAAAAAGACAGCTGGAGCAGATTCCCTGGGTGGGATCGGCCAGCGTCATGCGGTTCGTCCCGAACCGGCTGAGAATCGAAATTCACGAACGCACACCCGTAGCCTTCGCGCGGGTCGGGTCCAGGATTTTCCTAACGGATGCCAGCGGCGTCTTGATGGAACTGCCGATGACCAGCAAAAAGAAATTTTCTTTTCCGGTAATTCTGGGAATGAGCCTCGGAGAGCCGCAATCCACTCGCGCAGCGCGCATGAAAACGTACAACCAGCTGATGAGCGATCTCGATTCCGGCGGTGGCCGCTATTCGGAGGGGTTGAGCGAAGTCGATGTGTCGGACCCGGATGACGTGAAGGTGCTTGCGGATGACGCGCAAGGCGAAGTGCTCGTGCATCTTGGCTCTTCCGATTTTCTTGACCGTTTCAAGATCTACGCCGGCCACGTGCAGGAATGGCGGCAGCAGTTTGCGCGGCTGGATTCAGTGGACTTGCGGTACGAGCATCAGATTGTGGTTAATCCGGATTTGCAAGGCGCAGCCAAGCCGCCGCCGCTTCCCTTATCGGCGGCTCGAGCGGCCAGGGCGGCAGGCGTCAAGCCGGCTGCGCTCGTCAGCAGGGACACGGCAAAAACGGTGACAAGGTCTGCGCCACCGGCTGCAAAATCAGTTCTCGCGAAGAAGAAAGCGGCGAGATGGCGTAAGAAGCATGGAGCCGGGAAAGCCGTGACGCCTAAGGTCTCGCCGGCCTCGGCCAGTGCGAAACGACCTGTCGCTCAAGAACCTGTGGTGCAGAAGACAACTTCGTCCGCTCCAGCAACAAGCGGTGCAGCGAAACCGGGCAAACCAAGCCCGGCAAGTCCCAGGGAGCAGCAGTAGTAAGAATGGCGAACCAGTATCGGCACTTCATAACGGCAATTGATGTGGGAAGCGCGAAAACCTGCGTGCTGGTTGCGGAGAACAACGACAGCGGGCTGCGTTATCGCGGCCATGGAGTGGTTGAGTCGCGCGGTTCGCGCAAAGGAGTCATCGTCGATCTGGACAAAGCCGTCGTTTGCATCCAAAAGGCCGTGGAGCAGGCCGAAGATGTTAGTGGAGTTCCCATCGAACGCGCATTTCTTGGCGTGGCGGGATCGCACGTTCGCGGGGTGAATACGCAGGGCGGGCTCAGTTTCGGCACTCGCGCCCGCGAAATCGCGCGTGATGAAATTCGCTCTGTCGTGGACAAGGCGCGCACCATTCCTCTGCCGGCAGATCGTGAAATCCTGCACCTGCTGCCGCAGGAGTTCATCCTGGACGACCAGAGCGGCGTGCATGATCCGCTGGGCATGATGGCGATGCGCCTTGAGGTGCGGGTGCACATGGTGACCGCAGCCTCAGCGGCCACGCAGAATGTCATCACCGCCGTGAACCGCGCAGGAGTACACGTGGATGACACTGTGTTCGAGCCATTGGCCTGCGCCGATTCGGTTCTGCGCAACGATGAGCGCGAACTAGGGGTCTGCCTGGTAGAGATGGGAGCCGGCTCGACGAGCCTAATCGTTTTTCAGGAGGGCGCGGTCATTCACACGGCAGTCATTCCCATTGGCGGCGATCACTTCACCAGCGATCTTTCGGTAGGCCTGTGCACGCCGCTCGCCGAGGCGGAAAAAATCAAAAAGATATATGGCAACGTAATTGTGACCCTGATTCCGGAAGCGAACGAAATCGAAGTTCCGTCGGTGGGCGACCGCCCGTCGCGGCTGATTTCGCAGCGCATGATTGGAGAGATTCTGGAGCCTCGGGCGCGTGAGCTGTTCGAACTGGTGCGCGACAGCCTGCGGCAAAGCGGCACGCTCGAGGTTTGCGTGGGCGGCATTGTGCTCAGTGGTGGCTGTTCACGGCTCAATGGAATTATGGATGTGGCGGAATCTGTATTGCGGCGCCCGGTTCGGCTCTCGTGGCCCACACCGTTGGCAAAGATGCCCTCGACCTTGGCCGGACCGGAATACGCAACGGTGCTCGGAATGGTGTTCTACGGACATCGCTCGCGCAGTGCCCGCGGACTGCAAGACACGCGCTGGAGTTCGAGGCTAGTGAACTTGTTTGCGAAGAAAGGGGCGTGACGAATCAGCACTTAGCATTTAGCAGTTGGCACTTAGCCACCCGGGTTTGAAGGGTCCGCAATATGCATTGCTGGCCAAATGCCAGGCGCCAAGTGCTAAATGCTCGACACAACACCGAGGATGTGCAGATATGAAAAAAGAAAATGATATTCGCATTAGCTTTAACGAAGAGGCCCGCAACGATGCCAAAATCAAGGTCATCGGAGTGGGTGGTGGCGGCGGCAACGCGGTGAATCGCATGATTGATGCCGGCATGGAGGGCATCGAATTCATTGCCGCGAATACCGATCTTCAGGCTCTACGCATGTCGCGCGCGCCCATGAAAATCCAGTTGGGAGTGAAGCTGACCAATGGCCTGGGCGCTGGCGCCAATCCTGAAGTCGGACGCAAATCCGCACTGGAGGATTCCGACAAGATCATCGAGGCTCTCGAAGGCGCCGACATGGTATTTATCACTGCTGGTATGGGTGGAGGAACCGCGACCGGCGCTGCTCCCATCATTGCTTCGCTGGCCAGCGAAATGGGCGCGCTCACGGTCGCCGTCGTCACCAAGCCGTTTGCCTTCGAAGGCAAGCGCCGCATGCAGCAAGCGGATCGGGGCATCGCCGAGCTGATGGAGTCGGTCGATACCACTATCGTCATCCCGAACGAGAAGCTGCTCGCAGTAGCCCAGGACGCTGGCTTCTTCGAGTCGTTTCGTGTGGCTGATGACATCCTGCGCCAGGGCGTGCAGGGCATCTCGGATATCATCACGATTCCCGGGATCATCAACCGGGATTTCGCCGATGTGAAGGCGATCATGGCCGGCATGGGCTACGCCGTAATGGGTACGGCTACGGCGAATGGCGCGCGCCGCGCCACTGAAGCGGCACAAAGGGCAATCGCCTCGCCGTTGCTCGAAGCTGGGGCGATCGACGGAGCTCGCGGCATCCTCATTAACATCACTGGTTCGGCTTCGCTCAAGCTGGCCGAGGTGCAGGAAGCTTGTACCATCATTCAAAGCGCCGCTGACGAGGACGCCAACATCATCTTCGGCGCAGTGCTGGATGAGAAGATGAAAGATTCGGTGAAGATCACGGTAATCGCCACCGGCTTTAAGGATTCCGATGTGCGGCGTCGCCGCATGGATTCGCACGCTGGATTTGAGGTTTCGCGGGATTTCGACGATTTTCCCTCAGCGCCTGAGCCAGAGCCAGAAGCTGATCCGCTTCCTCCGCCTCCGCCGATGGTGATGGGAGCGGCCAATCCTCAACCTATGGCTGCAGGGACTGATGGTCTGAATGCCATACGTGATGCCATGATCGCCAATTTCGAACAGGCCGACCTCGATGTGCCGGCATTCTTGCGTAAACGCAACTAGCGTGCGTATAGAACGAACGGGCAGAGCCAGAGGGGTATCTTTGGAGTAATGATGCCCCATGGTTACTAAAGATGGATGCCCTTCTTCGAAATCAGGACAACTCCCGTCTTCACAGTGGGTTATAAGAAAAGAGACTTGTTTCTCAGAGGCTTACTTTTCCATTGCGAATCGGAGATAAGTTTCATAACATCGAACTTAGCAGAAACTAAGCCGTGGCGCGGGCCTTGGCAAGTTGCCTGCTCCGTGGTGAAAGTAACTCCGGGGATAGGTGTTAGGGGAAGTGATCCAGGAAAAATTTCTTTCGCGCGTTCGTCTTGCCCTCGTTCTCGTTTCAGCGCTTGTGCTCTGCCAGGGCGCCACAGCCGCTACGGTGAACACGCATACGCTCACCCACAGAAAGAAGGCGCAAAAGATCAGCGAGAGCCAGCAAGCTAAGCGACACATGCACCGGCTGGTTCGCAGCCGCGCTGCGACCCTTCGATACGCTCGCCATCGTCAGCATCGTTATTACGAACGCTATTACACCAGTTCATTTGCGCAAGATATAGCTGAGGGCGACGTCACGGCCGGCGAGGACCCCATCGTCCGTCAGGCTGCGCTCGATGCCCTCGGCAACATGAACGGGACACTGGTTGCGATTGAACCCACCAGCGGCCGCATTCTGGCGATGGTCAATCAGAAGCTCGCGTTATCCAGCGGCGCCCAGCCTTGCTCGACCATCAAACTTTCGGTCGCGCTTGCGGCTCTGAATGAAGGCATTATTACTAAGGATACCGAAGTGCGCCTGGGCGGTCGTTATCGCATGAATTTGACTATGGCGTTGGCGCATTCCAACAATGCTTATTTTGAAACGCTGGGTCGTGAGCTTGGTTTTGAGAAGGTTGCGTATTATGCGCATCAATACGGGCTCGGCGAGTTGGCCGGATACAACATTCCAGGCGAGCAACTCGGCAGTTACCCGGATGAGGAAATTTCTGCCAAGCTCGGCGGCGTGGGCAAGATGTGCTCATTCGGCGAAGGTATTTCGATGACGCCGCTCCAGCTAGGGGCGCTGGTTTCGGCGATCGCCAATGGCGGCACTCTTTATTACCTACAGCATCCCACCACAGCCGAAGACGTTGCCGACTTTGAGCCGCGAGTGAAACG
>DASPSE010000333.1:0-7345 GCA_035624085.1 Terriglobales bacterium | reverse complement strand
GCTCGGCGGGCGGATTGGAAATCCCATCACTAGCTGCGCCCGATGCGCACTGCACCGTGCCAACGCCCCAGTTCGGCGCATCCATGTAGACCAGCTCGCCGAGACCGATGGTGCAATGCGAATGGAGCTCCAAAGGTTTGTCTCCCATCACCGCTTTTACTGCCGGAATCATGGTGCGCGCACGCAGCGGGCTCAAAAGACCGCCGGGGTCCTTGATATACAGAGCATCAATGTCCGGACTGGTAGCAAGCTTGCGGGCACGTTCTACGTAGTGTTGGTCATCGTCAATGGGGCTTATCGTGAACACTAAAGCGGCGATGACATACTCACCGCCAACCTGCTTGATGGTGCGCGCGCAGGCGATGTTGGAATCGGCATTGTTCATCGGATCGGCCAGCGCAAAACGACGAATTCCGTTTTTCACGAGCGTAGCGAAAGCCAGCTTCATGAATTCCGGGCTGGCCGTTTCCCAGGAAATAAAGCGGAAGCCTGTCGAGAGGAATTGCAGCGGCGTATTCGGCGTGGCTTTCGCCATCAGACGAATGCGCTCCCATGGGTCTTCCTTCTTGTAGCGGACCGCGACGCCCATGTGCGTGGACGTAGTAAAGTCAATCGCCTTGAAACCCACGCGGTCCATGACGGGAGCGATGGTCAGAGTTTTGGCGGTGTCAATGCCAAGCGCCGCCCAAAGACTCTGGTTGCCGTCGCGGAGTGAGGTCTCAACGATTTGAATTTTCGCCACAGTTCAAGCTCTCTGGACGCACGCGCATCAGAACTTCGCCATACTCGACTGCTCCGCCGTTCTTCACCAAAATCTCAGCCACCTTGCCTTTGACGCCAGCATGCACGGTGTGCATCAGTTTCATGACTTCGATGATTCCGATTACAGTCTCCTCCACGAGTTTGGATCCCAACTCTACGAACGGCGGCTCACCAGGCTTGGGCGCGACGTAGAAGATTCCGACGAGAGGAGAAGGAATTTCCAGCAGACCGGGCTCGGATGGCGGCTTGGGTATCGGCTGTAACAGCGAATTCGGCAGCGGCGATAGTGCCGGCGGAGGATCGGGAGCTTGCTGCACCGCTGATCCGCGCTGCAAGTTCAATTTGACACCATCGATTTCGAGCGATAATTGATCGAAGCTCGATTCCTCGAGGATGCGCAGGATCTCGGCCACGTCCTTGGCCGTGAGTGTCAACGGCGGCCTCCAAAAATGTTCATCACGTGCTGAAGAGGGTTTTCCGCCGGCTTCGCCACCGGAGGTTTGTCTCTGCCCGACCACACCGTCTCGGGGCGGCTCTGTAACAACAGGATCTCGCCGCAGCGATCAATCGCCCACTCGATATCCTGAGGCCGCCCGTAATGCCGTTCGACTTTGCGGCCGATTTCCGCCAGAGCTTTCAGCTCTCCGTCGCTGATCGAAGGCACACGGCGGAGCTCCTCTGGTGTCTCTACTTCTTTGATCCCGCCGCGCTCCGCCGGCACATGCTGTATAAATTTGTCCGAAATTTCACGCACCGGGATTTCGCCGGTAATTCTGGCAATCACAAAGCGATCAGGCGTGACTTCGCCGCTCACTAAGGCGGAGCCCAGACCCCAGGTTGCCTCGATCGTAATCACCGAGCGGTCCCCGGTTAGTGGGCTGCGCGTGAACATCACTCCGGCTGAGCGCGAGTCCACCATCTTCTGTACGACGACCGCGATTGCCACTTCGTTTTCCGGCATACCGTGTTTGCGGCGATACGAGATCGAGGGAGCGGAGTAGAGGCTGGCCCAGCAAGAGCGCGCGTATTTCAGAACAGCCTCGGCGCCCTTCACCCACAGGTAAGTGTCCTGCAGGCCGGCGAAACTGACAGCTTCTGAATCCTCAGCAGTCGTCGACGACCGCACCGCCAATGGACAGTTGCGGTCCAAGCCGCACAGCTCCGCATGCGCTGCCACGATGTCTGCGCAAACCTCTTCCGGCAAAGGCGACGTATCGAATCGCGCCCGCACTTGTTCCGAAAAACATCGGATCCCTTCCAGGTCATGATGGTGCAGCGCTTGCACACGCGATCGGATTGAGCTTTCCTTGTCCAGCTCGGCCAAGAAGCGTTCAAACCCGCACGTGGTTATGACAAAACCGGGTGGCACCGCGATATTGGCACGCATCAACTCGCCCAACGAACCGCCTTTGCCTCCAACCGTGGCACGATCGGCAAGTGTGATGTCGGCGAACCAACTGATGTTTGCGGTGGAACGCATCGCGGCTGATCAAATGTAGAGCTGTTTATTAATCGGAATATTGTGCTCGCGGCAATAGCTCTCGTAGTGATTGATGAACCACCACACATCGAGCGTTTCCACGAAGTTCCCCTTGTCGTCGTAGAACTCAATTGGCCCCTGGAGCCAGGCAAACAGCTTGACGCCATTGGGATGATCGCTCACCAGAGTATGGATGAGTCCGGGGGTTTCGTAGATGAAGTCGCCCGGGCCAGCCACCCAATCATATTCGAGATAGCGGGCACTCCCTTCCAGGCACACCATGACGACCGTTCCGCGGTGCTTGTGCGTGCCCACCACACCGCCCGACTTCATCCAAAGAATGTTGCTGAAAATGTTGTGGCGGGTGTCGAAGAGAAGATGGCGGATTGCAGCCTGCGAGCCGAACGGCACCCACGGGCTCTCCTGTTCCGACGAGCTGACAAATGCGCCCGGTATGCCATACCGCTTGATCACGTCCGCATATGCTTCAGGTACATCCACGATTTTGTAAGCCGTGGACGGCGGAGCCGTCATTTTCGTAATGGTCGATGTGGTCATGATGTGCCTCCTGGGTGCGGTTTATCTGCGCTGTGTGACTCTGTGCCCTCTGTGGTTGCAACGAAACCACAGAAGACGCAGAGGAACACAGAAAGAACGTTACTGCAGGATCGTCACAACGCCACGCCCGCCATCCACCCGAATACGCTGGCCGTCTTTAATCTTTTGTGTAGCGGTGCCCGTGCCCACGACTGCTGGCAAGCCGTATTCCCGGGCAACGATGGCAGCGTGGCTCATCGACCCGCCGATGTCGGAGACCGCTGCCGCAATCTTCTGAAAAACCGGCGCCCAACTGGGATTAGTAACGTGGCAGACCAGGATGTCGCCGTGGCGCAGGCGATCAATTTCGTCCACCGACATCACCACCCGGGCCACGCCATCCACTACGCCGTTGGAGGCGGCGAATCCCTTGATCTCACCGGAGTCCGGCTTCTCGCCGGCGGCCAGCCATGTCTCGAGATTCTCGCGCGTGATGCCCCACAGCATGACGATGGCGGGATCGTCAATGACGTCGGGCACTGGTCCGAGCGCAGGCGGGGTCTCATGCTTGGCCCATTCCGCAATCGCCGCTTTGCGCTCATTCACAATCGCTGTCCAGCGGGCGGGACCGCGCGGAGGCGACCCGTTCGACCAGGAAATCATGAGATCGACGATCGCCGCCTCCACTTCGTAGTGAGTCAGGTGAAAGACGTCTTCGGTGTTCGGGAAAAAACCGTGTTCGGCCAAAAGCGCCCCGAATTCCCGGATTTTGTTGAAGAACAGGTTTGTGTACCAGTGCTCACAATAGAATTTGTGCCCTTCGACATAAGGGAACACGCGATGCGCGAGCTGAATCATCTGGTCATAGGCGGCGCGCTCCTCATCACTACTAAGCAGCTCGCGATAATCATTAATGAGCTGCTGGCGCTCGGCCATGAGTTTCTCGATCGGCCGCTCAATGCGTTCGCCGGCTTTCACGTTGGCGATGTAACCGGGCAGAGAGGCAAACGGCATGGTCAGGTCGTCATTCCAGGAACGATGGTAGTGGTAGAAACCGTCACCGACATTGATATTGAACCAGGGGTCGCGGGCGTCGGCCAGTTCTTCCAGCCACTTCCTGCCTGGCTTGGAACCCTCCAGCGACTTGATGACATCGGCGGGGACTGCGCCTTCGCGAAAGACTGCATCCACTCCAAGCTCGATGGCGCGCTTGGCGAGACGCCTGAGTTCGTCATCGGGCCGAAAGATTTCCGCCTCCATGCCGGCCACCATGCGAGCCACCGTCTGTTCGCTAATCTCCGGGAACGCCTTCTTACAAAAATCGAAGAACGTAAGATAGGCGCCATACCCGAGCAGCAGAAACTCGAAGTGATGGTGCCACATGCGATAGTAGCCTTCGAGGGTTTTCTGGTAGATATCAAGGAGGTAGTGATTGGACGCAATGCCGCGTCCGGCGCGGACGTGCTCCAGCGGTTCGAACTCGGGCAGCGCCAGCTTCGGCAGCGCCTCGGCTACCCGGATCAGACCCAGCATCTTGTTTTTCCATTGCTCGAATAATTCTTCCCAGTGTTCGTAGTAATAAAAGGCCCGTTGCTGGAATTCTTTTGTGCGCCGGGCAATTTCGGCTGGATCCGTCACAGCGTTGCCGCCGATGTAGATGCGCCCATTGATGATGCGATAGTCAATTCCGAGCGTCGTCGGTAAGCTGTGCACCCGCGTGTTGGCCGCGCCCAAAGCGCAATAGGCGGCTTCCGCAGTGATAACGTCGAAAGCACACATCGGCTCCGGAAAATGCATGGAATTGTAGAACCAGAAACGCTCATCGTCTTCCTTGGTAAACTGCATGTAGTACGGATAGTCTGCCTGCACCTGCTCTGTCCCTGGAACTACCTTTAAGGAACTCGGAAGCGGAAAGCATCGAGTTTTGACGGTTGAGCTCATGCATGCTTTCCGATCGACGGTTTGGCTGCGCACGGCAGCAGATTGCTGAGACTGACCGGCAGTCTAAGGGACATGAATCCCCCACAATGATGGCGGAGATTATAACCCCGAAACGCAAGGGGTTTCGCAGACATAGAGCTTTGCGGGGGATGCCCTATCTTCCTCCATTTCGTGACCCAGCGAACCCGCGATCAAGAGGCGCGCGGCTTTCGTCGTTGTTCAAGTGAACGAATTTCCTTAGGAGATGCATAAAGACTTTCTTCTCATCCCTGTTAAGTGCCTGAAGCAAACGACTCGCCAAAACGGTGCTGCGTGGAACAAGTTTGTTCAGGAGGACGGTTCCTTCCGGAGTGAGATGAAGCAGGCGAAAGCGCTTGCTCTTCATGGGCATCATCCGGCGTACGAGTCCTCGCTCTTCCAGCCGCACGGCAAGATCTGCGGCGGTTGACGTGTCGAGGGCGCAAAATTTCGCCAGTGTCACTTGATCAATCCCCGGGTGCTCCTGAAGAACCCGTAGCACGCAATATTGGACGGGGGTTACGCCATTGCCCATGGTCGAGTGAAACATCGAAACCGCGATCTGCTGAGCGCGCCGGATTAAGTGACCCGGCTCGTCGTAGACTTCGCGACCTGACCCGCCGTTACGCTTGGCCCTGCGCATAGATGAACGTTTGGTATGGAGAGTCATGCTTGCCCTATTGTAAGGGAAGGTATGCTTGCTTCCCACCCCTTGCGGCGTGGAATTACATCCATTAAGCTCATCGCGTTGAGTACACTGAACTACAGCGCGAATTCTAACAATTTACCGCTGCGGCCAGTACGCTTCTTCTCACCCGATGTCGAGTTGACCCGCCGGGCGGACGGCAGTTTGCTGATGCGCTCAGTCGAACCCTTGGGCCAGTATGACCATCGCGTGGGGGATTGGCTGGACCGCTGGGCGCAGGAAGCGCCGGATCGTATCTTCATCGTCGAGCAGACCCCAACTGGAGAACGGTACGTCTCTTACGGCGAAGCTCGCGAGACGGCATTGCTCCTGGCCGAAGGATTGCTGGGCTATGGGCTAGGTCCGGATCGGCCGCTCGCGATTCTAGCCGCCAATGGGATTGATCACGCGCTGGTCATGCTGGCCGCGCTTTACGTCGGCATCCCGATCGCTCCCATCGCCCCTGCCTATGCTCTCCAGTCCATCGATTATGCGAAGCTGTTCTATGCCTTCAAGTTGCTAACTCCTGGAATGGTCGTGGTCGATGATGGCGAGCTTTATCGCAAAGCGATTGAACACGCCCTCAAGACCGACATTCCAGTGATAGCTCTTCGCAACGCGTCCCTGAACATGCGGGATCTGGCATCGCTGCAGGGCGACGGCAGCCAACGCGATGAAGTGTGCGCAGCGGCAGCGCGGGTCGGCCGGGAAACGATTGCCAAGTTCCTGTTTACCTCCGGCTCGACCGGCATGCCGAAAGCCGTTATCAACACCCACGGCATGATTTGTTGCAACTCCCAGATGAAGCGGCAGGTGGCGCCCTTCCTCGCCGAAGAGCCGCCAGTGATGGTGGATTGGGCTCCGTGGAACCACACGGCGGGCAGCAATAGCAATTTCAGCATCATTCTCCACAATGGCGGTACCCTCTACGTCGATCCGGGAAAACCCACTCCCGCGCTGTTTGACGCAAGTCTGAAACTGCTGCGCCGGGTATCGCCGACCATTTACTTCAATGTGCCGCGCGGCTACGAACTGTTGATTCCTCACTTGCAGGCCGATCGCGCCTTTTGCGAGCGTTTTTTTCAACGGCTGAAGTTTCTCTGGTACGCAGCGGCGTCGATGCAGCCTGCCACTTGGTTCGATCTCGAACGCCTTGCCGTGAAAACGGTCGGGCACAAGATTCTAACCGTGAGCGGCCTCGGCATGACCGAGACCGCGCCCATTGCGCTCTTCGGTAACGCGAACGCAAGCGGCCCGGGGGTGGTCGGCATACCAGTCGCGGGCGTCGAACTCAAGCTGATCCCGGACGACAACAGTTTCGAGGTCCGCTACCGAGGTCCGAACGTCACGCCGGGCTATTGGCGCGACGCCGCGGCAACCGAGGCTGCTTTCGATGAGGAAGGCTTCCTGCGCTCAGGCGATCTGCTGAGTTTTATCGATCCGGAACGGCCCCAGGCGGGCCTGCGCTTCGATGGAAGGATGAACGAAGTTTTCAAACTGGACTCGGGCACCAAAGTCAGCGCCGGCAAGTTGCGTCTCGATGCACTAGATGTCCTGCGGCCGCTCGCCAACGAAATTGTGGTCGCTGGGGCTGACCGCAAGGATGTGCGCATTCTTGTCTTTCCCGACTGGGAGGTCTGCGCCGCCGCCGCAGGTCTGGAACGTGCCGCTGGGCCGGCACAAATCGCCCCAAACAAAACCCTCCGTGCGATGTTTCACGAACGCCTTGATAAACTCTATGCCGCCGGAACCGGAAGCTCCAATCGTATAGTGGCCGCTTTGCTGGTCGAAGCCCCACCATCCGGCGCGGCGGGCGAACTGACGGAGAAAGGCACGGTCAACAGCCGCGCCTTGCAGCGCAACCGGCCCGAACTTCTCGAGGCTTTGTTCGGAGATACAGACGAACGTGTCCTGCGCGTGGG
>DASPSE010000330.1:0-4239 GCA_035624085.1 Terriglobales bacterium | reverse complement strand
GAGCGTTACGGTTCCGGCTATTTTTTTCTGCTGAGACAGTTGGGTTGGGCAGCGGGCGGCCTTCTGCTCATGATTGTTGCCATGAAGCTCGACTACCGCCGCTACAGGCATCCGGCTGTCGTCTTTTCGCTTCTCGGTCTGACGACGCTGATGCTGATCTCGGTTTTTTTTCTAGACCGCGCCCACCACACGCATCGCTGGATCCACTGGGGCCCGCTCTCATTCCAGCCTTCGGAGATGGCTAAACCTGCGCTCATTCTTTTTCTCGCATTTTTCCTGGAGAGCCGGACCAAGTCGATGGACCAGTGGCGCAACACGGTCGTGCCGGCGGTGCTTCCGACGCTGGTTTTTATCGGCCTGATCGTCTTTCAGCCAGATTTGGGCACAGCCATTGCCTGCGCTGCGATCACCGGTTGTGTGCTGTTTGTGGCGGGAATGGAGATGCGTTACCTGGGATATGCATTGCTGGCATCGCTACTTCCTCTATATTTCCTGATCTTCCACGTGGCTTACCGGCGGGCGCGCATTCTGGCTTTTCTCGATCCTTATTCCGATCCGCAGGGCCGCGGATTCCACATCATCCAATCGCTGATTGCCGTGAGCACCGGTGGCATCACGGGCGTGGGCCTCATGGAGGGAAAGCAGAAGCTTTTCTATCTTCCTGAGCCGCACACAGACTTCATCTTCGCCGTGACCGCGGAGGAGCTAGGCTTAGTGGGATCGCTGGCGGTCGTCCTGCTGTTTGCGATATTCCTGTGGCGCGGCATCCGCACTGCCCTACGAACTCACGACATGTTCGGGCGTTTCCTCGCCGTCGGAATCACCTGCATGATCGTTGTGCAGGCACTCATCAACATTAGCGTGGTGCTCGGCCTGATGCCGACCAAGGGAATCCCGCTGCCCTTCGTGTCTTATGGAGGCTCGTCGTTGTTTTTTGCATTGACCTGCGTGGGCGTGCTGTTGAATATTTCAAAGCAAGCCGAATAACGGCTATCCGGGATCAACCTGACGCCAGATTTCGTCAATCTCGTCCCGGGAGAGCCCTTGCTGCTCGCCAAGCCCATCCCGCTGGTGCAACAAGTGGCGCATCGCTAGCCATCTGCTGTGATTTGCCCTAATGATTGCCTTAGCCTTTTGCACGCGGCTCCCTATTTCTTCTTCCGAGCAGCCCAGGGCCACCATATTGCTGCGGTCGTCGGCGAAGCCATCGCAAGGATTCTCAGCGCCCATTAATTCCATCGCCGCTCGACCGGCCGCCCAAATGAGGAGGCGATGTTTGCGCGGCATCCTGCTCACGCCGGGACCGGCCGGCGCGTTCAGGTCGAGTCCGTGACGCATTTCCCAAATTGGCGGGTCGAAGTGAGTTTTGGGCAGCTCGTCGAAGTTGCTGACGGAGGCTCCGTACCCGAGCTGTTTCGCAACGGTGGCGTGTCCGCATTCGTGTGCTATTTGAGCGTGGGTCACATTTTTTCTCCTTTCCTATCTGAACTAAAAGTATCGCCAGCCGTCATCGGCCGAACTTCCGAGGGGTGATGGAAAATCATTGATGTGCCTAAGCGAAAGCTGATCCAGCCCGCAGCGAACCGAGGAAGTAACCCTCCGCGCTTCCCCAGGGGCTAAAGCCCGCGTCTTAAAGTGCCTTTGGCGGCACGGCTGTAAGCCGTGCCCTACCCAAAACCATTTATGAGAAGGATGCTAGGTTCGATGTGGCGCGACCCGCGCCTCCGGCGTTACGGTTTATAGTCACCTCATGCGAGCAATTCTGGCGGGAGGCGGCACCGGCGGGCATGTAATTCCAGCCCTCGCCATTGCGCAGCAACTGCAATCGCAGTTTGCTGCCGAAGTCCTGTTCATCGGCACGAGCCGGGGGATCGAGAATCGCCTGGTGCCAAACGCCGGCTTTCCGCTTCGTCTCGTGGATGTCGGCGCCTTGAAGAATGTTGCCTTAGCGACGCGACTGAAGACTCTTTTCGATCTGCCGAAAGCAGTCTGGGTTGCGGGTCGCATTCTTTCTGAATTCCAGCCGGATGTCGTAATTGGAGTCGGGGGATATGCGTCCGGACCCGCAATGTTGGCCGCGGTCCTGCGGAGAATTCCCACGCTGATTTTCGAGCCAAACGTGGTGCCCGGCTTCGCCAACCGGGTTGTTGCGCCGTTTGTCTCGGCCGCTGCTGTTCACTTCAAAGAAACGGGACAATACTTTCGACGTTGTACGGTCACAGGAGTGCCGGTGCGCGAGGCGTTCTTTCATATGGCCAGCGAATCTGTCACTTCTACTCTGCTCGTCTTCGGTGGAAGCCAGGGTGCGCACGCCATCAACCAAGCTGTGATTGAAGCTGCCCCAGAGCTAGTGGAGCGAATTCCCGGCCTGCACATCGTCCATCAAACCGGCGAAGCTGACTATAATGACGCGAAGGTGGCATACGCGAATCTGGGTGGTGCAGTCGAGGTCCATCGCTTTATCGATGACATGCCTGGGTTCTTTGGTCGGGCCAGTTTACTCGTCTGCCGCTCCGGAGCCAGCACGGTAGCCGAGGTGACGGCGGCGGGCAAACCTGCGATTTTTGTGCCCTTTCCGCGAGCGGCTGATGATCACCAAAAACGCAATGCTGAAACTCTGGAGCGTGCAGGTGCAGCCGTCATGCTGGAGCAGTCGGAATTGACGCGAGACCTGCTGGTTCAGACCGTGACGTCGCTGTTTGCGGATCGGCTTCGCTTAAAGGTGATGGGAGAAGCCGCACGCAAGCTGTCGCACCCCAATGCCGCCTCGGAAATCGCGGAACTGGCGGCACGATTGGCAAGAATCAAGGATTGATCTATGGATCTTGTCATTCCGAGCGCTCGTAGCCGAGCTTGTCGCGGCGCGAGCGTGTCGAGGAATCTGCAGTTGATGTAGCCACGAACTTGTATGTTTGCCAAGATCCAGCGCGTCCATTTCGTAGGCATTGGCGGTATCGGCATGAGTGGTATCGCCGAGGTGCTTCTGAACCTCGGATATAAGGTTTCCGGTTCCGATCTTAAGAGCAGTCCTATTACCCAGCGCCTGACAGCCCTGGGTGCGCAGATATTCGAAGGCCATCGCGCGGAAAATGTCACCGGCGCCGAGGTCGTGGTCACAAGTTCTGCTATCGCCGCGGACAATCCCGAGGTGGCTCAAGCTCGAGACCTGCACATTCCGGTTATCCCGCGTGCCGAGATGCTCGCCGAGTTGATGCGCCTAAAGTACGGCATTGCCATCGCTGGCATGCACGGTAAGACCACGACCACTTCCATGGTCGCGGCGGTCCTCGCGAGTGCTGGCCTTGATCCAACCGTGGTTGTCGGCGGCCGCGTGGATGCTATGGGTTCGAACGCAAGGCTGGGCAAGTCGCAGTACCTGGTCGCTGAAGCCGACGAAAGCGACCGCTCATTCCTTAAGCTTTCGCCTATCCTCTCGGTCGTTACGAATATCGATCGTGAGCACATGGATTGCTACCGCAATATGCGGGATGTGAAGCGGGCGTTTCTAGATTTTATGGACCGCGTACCGTTCTATGGCATGGTCGTCGTCTGTAATGATGACGCCAACCTTCGCCGCATGCTGCCCCAGATTCGCCGCCGCACTGTCACCTACGGAACACGCCGAGGCTCCGATTTCCACATCAAGCTGGGCGAATCCGCCACGATTTCGACTGAAAACCGGCCGCTCAGCCGATTTGAGGTCTCTTACCGGAACCAGGATTTGGGCGAATTCAGCCTGCACGTCCCTGGGGCGCACAACGTACTGAATGCCACGGCGGCCATAGCCGTCGCCATCGGGCTCGATCTTCAGCCCGATCAGATCCGCACCGCTCTAGAAAATTTCCGGGGAGTCGATCGGCGCTTCCAGTTGCGGGGAAAAGCCGCAGGCGTGAGCGTCATCGACGACTACGGCCATCATCCAACGGAAATTCGCGCCACCTTAGCCGCTGCCCGGCAGTGCGGATTCCGCAAGGTCCACGTGATCTTTCAGCCGCATCGCTACACCCGCACGCAGGATTTAATGGACGACTTCGCCATCGCCTTCGGCGACGCCGACACGCTTTTCATCCTTGATATTTATGCCGCCAGCGAAAAACCCATTGCAGGAGTTACGAGCGAAGCCCTGGCCCGCCGTATCCAGGAGGCAGGGCACGATGCCCGCTATGTTCCCTCCTTCGGCGACGCAGCAGATGCGGTCGCCGCTACAGCTGATGAAGGCGACATGATCCTGACTCTTGG
>DASPSE010000381.1:0-3604 GCA_035624085.1 Terriglobales bacterium | reverse complement strand
GAATGTTGCCACACCTGAAGAATTCAACGTCCCCGTACCCAGTGCAGTGGCGCCATCGTTAAACGTCACTTTACCCGTAGGCGTAGTAGCGCCGGTCGTCGTCACGGTTGCGGTAAACGTTACGGCGACCCCGGAATTCGCAGGATTCGAACTAGAAGTTACGGTTGTGGTCGTGGCGGCACCACTGAAACTGGTCGCCAACGCATCCGCATTCACCGAACCGAGACCGGTTACTTGGTCATAACCAACGCCCGCGGTGTAGCCGAATGAACCACTTTTCGGACACTGCAACGAAGCTGGGAATCCGGATGGCGTGCCTGGCGTGCAGGGCACGATGTTATTTCCGGTCGTCACGTCGTGGAACACGCCGTTGGAGGTATTTTGGGCGAGCTGGTAAAGCCTCGTGTTGATATTCCCAAGTCCGGTGCCTCCCAGAAGCTGGTTCATTAAAGTGACGATTCCGGCAAACACAGGCGTTGAGGCCGAAGTTCCACCAACAATCATCGGGTTGGCGCCAATGCCGCTGGCGCAGCTGCCGGAATCGCAGATAATGTAACCGTCGTGATCGGCCGAGGCAGTCATGGACACATCGGGAACGTCGCGCACACCGTCGTTTGGCACGCCTGTCCCTGTCTGCCACGAAGGCTTGGGAAAGCCACCCGTGCAGGTGGTTCCCGAGGACTGCCCGCAACTGCTGGCCCCACCGCCGCTGGCTGCGAGCCCGAACCCAAGGGGTGTGTCGTTCCAACCCATTTCTGGAATGTAGGAAATCGCGGACCCGCCATTGTTGCCATTCGTGCCGCCCCAGTAGTTTCCGCTGCCTTCGTTAAACTCGTTGCCGCCCACTCCGGTCACCTCGGGGCTGCTGGCCGGATAATTCACTGCCAATCCTCCTACGGCAACCATCGCGGAACTCGCGTCGCAAGCAGCCGCCCCTTCATCACCCGACGAGGCCATGAATGTGATCCCTTCCGTGTTTGCTTGCTGCATGATGGGCTCGTTGCTGGGTATGAAACTTACATTCAGGGATTCGCAGCCTCCGTAACTCATGCTGATGACCGGCGCCAGGCTATTGTCGATCGCATATTGGGCGGCGTCGAACACACCGCCGACACTTGTGTCTGCGGTGATGAACAAGATGGTCGCGTTACGCGCCACCGCACCCGCCCACTCCAGGTCGAGCTTAGATTCGCCCATGTCGCCGCTGTTGGTCCCTGGGTTGGGGCTACCGGGCACGATAGTCTCCTGCGGATCGTTCTTGGCGAGACCGAACGCAGAACGGAAGTTGTCAATATCGCTGAGGCTGGTGGAAACGTCCACTTGCCCAACGATCACCATCTTCATTCCCGTCCCGTCTATCGGGGGAGTGGAGTTATAGAGCGGGGTCATGTTATAGATCGTCGCGATATCGCCCGGAGCCAGGAAATGTGATCCGCCGAGATCGTACGACGGCCGGGCTATCATGGGAAAGAACTCTGTCCGGCCAAGCTCCCTTATGCCCATGGGCCTGGGGCCGAAGTCGGTGAGGCCACGGAAACCAACCACCATGCCGGCCAGGGCCTGGGGAATCGAGATTTCCGTAGCATTGGCGAAATGCCGCTCGCCATCTACCTCGAAGTAATGGATTTGCGTATGGAAGGTGTTTTCAACCAGCGCTGCCGTGCCGCTGAAGGCGATCCAATTGCGGCCGCGTGCGACTTGCACGATGCTGAAACCTTGAGACTGCAGCCAGACGGTCAGTTTTTCGACGTCGTTTGAGCTTAACCCAAAGCGGTCGGCATATTGTTCTGGCGTCAGCCACTTGTGGTAGTTGGGCGACGATGGGTCTTGCTGCTGTTTGAGCAGTTGTTGCAAGTCCGCCTGTTGCTTCGCCGACGGCTGCATCACCATGGTGATACAAGCAAGCTTGAACGAAGGCTCGACTGGCCCCTGGTCGAACTGCGGCTGAGCTTTCGCGTAAACACTACCCTCCAGAACAACTGCCGGGTAGGTTTCGATAGTGCCCGCGATTCGATCCTGCTGTGCGGCAAAACAAAGGCTTGCAAACAGCAAAGTGGGAATGATCCCCAACGTACGTCTCATGACCGCTCCTCGGTATCACGCAGGTCCACTACACCTGAATGACAAAAAATGACTGGAACTACAAGATATGAGATAGGAAGCGATTAGCAATAGATTACCTCAGTAAGGGCGAATTGTGCTGAAAAAGTAGATACGGAGAAATGGAGCCTCTGTCGTGAGATGCGGAAATCCATGCAATGGATGACGCCTGGTGGGCGAGTTCAGATATCCCTAACAGTCAGCTCATCCCCAGCTTGCTGGAATATTAACGTAGGATCGATCCAGTGCGCTAACCGATGGACAGCCGAGCAGTCTGAGAGTTCGCTCCAGGTCAACCCGCAGAATCTCGATGGCTCGCGCCACTCCAGCCTCGCCCGCTGCCGCCAGGCCGTAGGCGTAAGCGCGTCCGCACAGAACCGCGCGGGCTCCGAGGCAAATGGCCTTCACAATATCCGTGCCGCGCCGAATGCCTCCATCCATCCACACCTCAACCTGGCCGTTTACTGCTGCCACCACTTCGGGCAAGGCTCGTAAGGACGCAGGCACGCCGTCGAGCTGTCGGCCACCATGGTTGGATACAGAAATCGCCGTAACCCCTTCGTCCACCGCGCGCCGCGCATCATCGCCGGTGAGCACGCCCTTCACCACAAGCGGGCCTCGCCAGAGCTCGCGGATCCACCGCAGGTCCGCCCAGGTGACGGCCGCGCTGGCCAGCGCGGCATTGATGTCGACCAGCGGCATCGGCCCTTTTCCGGGAACAACCACGTTGGGCAGAGCGGGCAGGCCGCCATCGCGCAGGAAACCGATCAGCCATCCTGGACGTGCCAACACCTGGGGCAGAAAAGGTATCTTCTCCACCAGACCGCCGCTGATGAGTTCTTTCATGCCGTTGCGGTAGTCGCGCTCCCGCATGCCGGAAACCGGGGTGTCGATGGTGACCACCAGAGCGGAGTATCCCGCTTTCCGCGCCCTTTCGATCACGGCTTCAGCGGCCCCGCGGCCGCCCATCAAATAAAGCTGGTAGAACACCGGTCCGGCAGAACCGGTTTTGACGTCTTCCAGCCGGTGCCCGGAGATGGTTGAAAGAATGTACGCGGTACCGGCAGCGCCTGCGGCTCGGGCTGCCGCGACCTCGCCACCGGGATGCATCAGCCGGCTGTACCCCACGGGAGCAAGCAAATAGGGCAGAGCAAGATCGAAGCCCAGAACCCGGGTGTGCAGATCGCAGCCCGGCACCGCGACGGCATGGCGCGGTCGCCATGTGACGTCATCAAATACGCGGCAGTTCTCCCGCAGCGTAACTTCACCTTCCGCGCCACCGTCTAAGTAGTCAAAAACTGCTTTCGGCACCCGGCGCCGGGCTGCCGGCCGGAGATCCGCGATGCTAACCACCCGGGGAGACGCTACTGTGCGTGAAAGGGGCATCTGCTTTTTCAGGCTCATGAAATGTTACCATTCGCGAAAATAACGGTAGTGGTGCAGGTTGATTGTCATCCTGAGCAAGCCTTTTTTGCGCAGCGAAGGATCTGGGCGAGCCGCGCGA
>DASPSE010000378.1:0-3491 GCA_035624085.1 Terriglobales bacterium | reverse complement strand
GCGGTCGGCGGAGCCGGCTCATCCGGGCTGCCTGGGCTAGCCAATGGCACCTTCATCATCACGAAAATCAGCACCGCCATACCGATCAAACCGGAGAACCAAACATCGCCGACATCGATATGCCAGAGCTTGTGATTTGAGCCCACAATAGCCGCGATAACCAACCCGCACAACGCCTCGCCTGCGATCAGACCCGAAGCGGTCAGCACGCCGGCATTATCAACACGCGCTTTCTGCGCGTCGTTGTAGCCGCGGCGGTCGCGCAGTTTGTCAGTGAACCAGCGGATGACTCCGCCGAGAAAGATGGCGAAAGTTGTTTCCAGCGGAAGGTACATCCCGACGGAAAACAGCATCGGGCTTTTCACTTCAACGAGAATCATGGAGAAACCCAGCAGGATTCCGACAACTACCAGCGGCCAAGCCATGTTGCCGCCGACAATCCCCTGCGCCAGCATCGCCATCAGCCCGGCTTGGGGCGCGGGCAGGGCCGCGCTGCCGAAGTGGTACGCCTTGTCGAGAATCATCAGCGGGAAAAATAAAACCAGCGACGCCACAATCGTGCCAAAGATGTCGCCAATCTGCATTTTTGCCGGTGTGCCGCCGAGAATGTGGCCTGCTTTCAAGTCCTGCAGCATCTCGCCCGCGACGGCAGAAGACACGCAGACCACAGCGGCAACCCCAAGCACCGCCGCCACACCGCCGATGCCCGAGACGCCCAACGCCACCATCATCAGCGCTGCTACTAACAGCGTGCACAGCGTTAGACCTGAGACCGGATTGTTCGACGAGCCAATCATGCCGACCAGGTTTCCGGAAACGGCCGCAAAAAAGAACCCAAGAACCACCATGACAGCGGCGGCCACGACGGCTCCTGCCACAACTTTGTTGGAGGTTAAGTTATGCGCGCCCGCGATAAAAAAGTAATAGAGTCCGATCATCGCGATGAACACCAATCCGACTCCGAGAAAAACTACCTTTGCGCTCAAGTCGCGTTCAGTTCGATCAGTAGCCTTATGCGCTTCGGCTGATTTCTTGAGATCCGAAACCGCGCGCTTCATGCCTGCGACGAGTTGCTTGCGCATGCGGAACAGCGTAAAGCCTGCGCCCACCAACATCCCGCCTACTGCTATGGGGCGCACGATGGAGAACCACACGCTGAATGCCATGCTGCTCCAGTACGCCGCCGAATCTGCGCCCGGTGCCATTGGCGGAAGGTTGGGGCCGAGAAAATAAATGAGCAGCGGGACCATCAGACCCCAGGCGAGCACGCCGCCGGCGAAGTTCAGCGATGCCAGCCGCGGCCCGATGATATAACCCACTCCCAGATAGGCGGGGCTGACGGCAGGCGAAGTGAACGTGGTCATACCGCCTGTGGCAAGCATTGGTGAGCTCGCGCTGCGACCGAGACGCAAGCCGGCCGGCATTTTCGGAATGTTGACCAGAATATTTCTTGTGTACCAAAACAGGTTAATCTGCGACAGGAAGTACCAGAGGGCGCCGAAGCCCATATTCGCGAACAGGATCTTGGCGGCCTTCGAACCTTGCTGCCCGGCCTTGTGAATTTCCGAAGCAGCGACCGATTCAGGGAAAGGAAGCTCGGGATCTTCCACCATGACGCGCCGCAGCAGGGTGACAAACAGGATGCCCAACAGCCCGCCGATCACCATAAGAGCCACGGATTGCCAGTACCGCCCCATTCCGAGGCTTGGCCACAATCCCGCGAGCACGAATGCCGGAATGGTGAACACGGCGCCCGCCGCCACGGATTCGCCGATCGCCCCCACGGTACGAGCGATGTTTTCTTCCAGCAACGATCCTTTGACTAAGCGCAGGATCGACATGCCAATGACGGCCGCGGGATAAGTCGCTGCGATCGTCATGCCCGCTTTCAACCCGAGGTAGGCATTGGCCGCGCCAAGAATGCCGGTCATCACCATTCCCAGGAAGACGGCGCGGAAGGTGAATTCGCGCATCTCCATGTGCTGGGGGACGTAGGGCTGATACTTCTTCTGATTGGGCGGGACTGCGATTTGAGTGCTCATGAAGAGATTCTCGCAAACGTCGAGAGATGTTGAATATATAAAACCCGAGACGGCGCAAGTTAGCACGTGTCGAGCCTGCTTTACAAGGGCGACAGCGAGACTCCCCACGCTCAGCTTACCGAAGCACCTTACTTTCGATACTGCAGCGCTGATTGCGTGTCGAGTCCAGCGCCGCTATACTTAAGAAGATTCGTCCAACTGGAGCCCCCGTAGCAACGGCTGGACGAGGGAGGGTCGTCTTCAGCAGTAGCAGCAGTATCCCAACTCGGTTGGCGGATGGCAGAATTGTCATCCGGAAAAGGTCGTTGTTTTCTTCCTTGGCCTCCGGCGTTAATGGCGTCGCGGCGGCCCTGTTTGTCACGCTATTCCCATCGGATTGCCGACTCTGCGGGAACCCACTCCTTAATATTTCGTGCCTGCCAGTGTGTGATGATTGTCTTCTTGCTATGCACCCGATTTCAGGTGGGCTTTGCGCGATATGTGGGGAGCGCGTTGAGGGAGCTTATGCGCTGGCGGGCAATGCCGGGGAAATTCGTTGCGGACTCTGCCGCCGGGTCGAACCTCCTTATGTCAAGGCGGCGGCCTATGGAAGTTACGACAGTGGGTTGCGCGAACTGATTCATCTGCTGAAATATGAGCATGTCCGGCCCGCGGCCAATGTCTTAGGACGCATGTTGGCGGAAGCCATTGCGGACTTGCAGCCCTGGTTCGAGGACAACCCAACGGTCGTGCCGGTTCCGCTGCACGTGAGAAAGCTGCGGCAGCGCGGTTTCAATCAGTCCGAGCTGATCGCTCGAGCCGCTGTGAAGTTAATGGGCGGGCCGAGCCATCTGCAGTTGAGTTCCAGAGCGCTGGAGCGGTGCCGCGAGACCCAATCGCAAATTGGACTCTCGCGTCATCAGCGCCGGGAAAATATGCGTGGCGCGTTTGCTGTGGTCAAGCCCGAAGAGATCACTGGGCGCAACGTTCTGCTGGTGGACGACGTATTGACCACCGGTACGACGGTTTCCGAGTGCGCTCGGGTGCTGCGCCGCGCAGGAGCAGCTAAAGTGTTTGTAGCTACAGTGGCGCGAACGTTAAAGGCAGACGCGCAGCATGCGATACCGCAATTTGATGGGGACGAAACCTCCGTCGCCGCAGCGGCTGCGGGCTAGACGCACACGGTCGCGCCGAGCGAAGCTCGGCGGATCGATTGATGATGCATATGTCAGGCAAGTGGCACAATTCGCCAAATCTGAGCCGGACCCACAGTGTACCCGCGCCTTCCGTCTCTCTACGTTCCGATGGGGATGGTCACGTGCTGCACGCTCCGGTGCTGGTGCTGAATGCTTCGTATGAGCCTATCAACGTCTGCGCTGCGCGCCGCGCCATTGTGCTTGTCTTGAAGGGCGTTGCAATGACCGAGGAAGAGAACGGCCATTTCCTGCATGCGGCCCGCATTGCCATGCG
>DASPSE010000372.1:0-6554 GCA_035624085.1 Terriglobales bacterium | reverse complement strand
ATCCGCTCATCGTAGGAAGTCATGCTGTCGACGAAATACAACGTTTCAGCGCCATTGCTCTTGTCGAGGGTCTTGACGTGGCAGCATTGCTGGAAATCTGCGGACTTGGTCCAGTCGGCCTTCTTCTTCTCCATCTTGCCGTAAGGATTCCCGCGGCTTTCCAGCGCCTTCAGAGGCTTCTGCAGCGACTGCGGCACATTTCCGTCGTCGATCAGCCCTCGCCGCAGATCGACGATCTTGTCGATGTACTCGACCAGCAACGGGCATTCTTCTTCGCAGGCGCCGCAGGTGGTGCACGACCAGACTTCGTCCTCGGAATAAATGCCGCCGACCAGCGGCTTGCCATTGCTGTTCTTCAAGGGGCTGAAAACCGGATAATGCTGGAAGGCGTAATCTCTAGCCTTGATCGTGATAAACCTCGGCGACAACGGTCGTCCCACCGCGTTGGCTGGACAATTGTCCGAGCATCGCCCGCAATCGGCGCAGGAGTAAAAGTCCAGCATGTGCTTCCAGGTGAAATCCTCGAACGATTTCACCCCGAAGGACTTCACTTGATCCAAGCCTTCATCGGGAACTCCCCAGCGCACCGGCTTCAGAATTTCCCGGTCCAGCTTTGCGAAATAAATGGTGAATAAAGACGTTTCCACGTGGAACTGGATTCCGAACGGCCGGTAGCACAGCAAGAAGAAAAATGTCAGTTCATGGGTGAGAAAGGCGCCGAGATAGAGACTTTGCAACCGCGCCATGGAAGCCGATAGCAGTAAACTCTTCAACGCCCAGGGCAGCGACAGCACAGCCAGGAATTCAGCGGACTGGCCTTGCTGAGCGTCAGCTGCGGCTTTGCTGCCCAGGAAAAGGCTGTCAGCTAGCATCAGAATCGCGATCAGCACCAACAGAAAGATTGCGTCGATGGGATGTCCCTTACCGTAGCGCGCGGGCACCGCATAACGAGCAGGCTTGAACACGATCCGTCGAATCGCAGCGACCATCATGCAGAGAAAGACGATCGTCGCCGCATAGTCCGTGATGATGCCGTAGACGTGACCGGCCTCGCCCGACAAGCCGGGCATCACGAAATTCGGCAAGGCACCCTGAATTAATAAGGTGAAGGCGCGCGTCGCCAGCAGAATGAAGCCGGCGAAGATCAGAATATGGATGGTCCCGGCGAAGCGGTAGCGCGGATGCTTCCATTGCCCCAGCCAGAATTTCAAGACTCTCTCTAGCCGGATCAGCGGCCGATCGAAACGAAGATCCCGTTGAGCCCGAATGAGCGGCGTCAGACGTCGCGCCACGATGTAGGCAAAGAGTGCGGTACCCAGAATTGGAATAATCAGAAAAAGGACTCGCCCTTGAATCAACCAGAAGGTAGCTTGCGCCGGTGATTGGAGACCTACCACCATAACGTTCGCGTTGCCGAAAGAACCTGGGACCTTTTCCCTTCTACTTGCCGCCTTACGCGATCAGTCGCGTGAGGATCTTTTCCTCCTCATTGGTTGACCCCCGTTCCGCCGTTGGTTTAACCGAAGCGGAAGATAACGGAATGGGGATGGGCACCCTTACGGTTACCGCCGAGGGCGCAGGTTTGGATCTCACCTGCGCCTTGCCCCGCACAATTTTCTTCTTCTTGCGCGGCGGGTGGATGCCTGCAGCATCTCGCAGCTCGGTGAAGCTCGTTTTCAACAGCGCTTCCAAACGCCGCAGGTCCGGCGCGGCATGTGTGTCTCCGCTGAACCCGAAATATAGCTTGCCGTCGTAGCTCAGGATGGCGCAGTTGACCGCCATCTCGCCGCCCACCGGCACATACGGATACCAGTGCAGCATCTTGTGGCCCAGCAGATAGAGCGGGTACTGCGGTCCGGGCACATTGGTGCAGACCAGGTTGAACGGCGTTATCGGCAACTGGCTCGCAATCGGGCCAACCGCCGCCTGCAGAGCCGTCGGGAACATCCCGATCAGGCCGCCAGCTAAACTGACCAACTCGGGAGCGTGTACACGCTTGAGAAACTCTGTTCTCTTGTGCACGGCCGCCAGGAGTTTTTGAGGATTGCGGATGTCGAGCGGGATGGTCACAGGCACCAAAGAAATCTGGTTCCCCAACTCGCCCGGACTGTCGCTGCCGCGCAGATTGACCGGGACCATCATGCGGAACAACCGGCCCTTGACGCGGTCGCCATGAAGTTCTGAGTAGCGCCGGATGGTCGCCGTGACCAGCGCCAAGATGACGTCATTCACGCTGGTTCCGAAGGTGTGCCGGATCATCTTGACATCCGCCAGCGGAATGTCTGCCCAGGCAAATTTCTGCGGCCCGCGGTAGGGAACGTTGAAGCGCAGCCGCTCGGTGAATGCTGTGATTTCCGGCAGCAGGCGGGAAAGTTCGCCGGAGGGCAGGTTTCCGCCATTCGCGGCAACCCGCTCCGCCATGCTCAAAAGGTCCGCCAGCGCGGAGAGAATTCGGTGCACGAAGTCGGAATAGGAATCCACGAAGCCGCCCACCAATGCAGTCAACGGATCGCGCGGCCGCGGGACCTGCAGCCGCAGCTTTCTTTTCGGCAGACGGGACGCCACCGGGCTCGCATCCAAAAGCGCGTTCATGATGCCTACTCCAGCGATGCCATCCGCCAGGCAGTGATGGAGGCGTGCGATCAGACCGGTGCGATTACCCTTTAAACCATGAACCAAGGTTAGGTCCCACAAAGGACGTTGCCGATCCATCACCTTGCCGAAGATCTTCCCGGCGAGCGTCTTCAGCTCCGTCTCGGAACCACGTTTCAGCGTCACCTCGCGCAGGTGGTTCCGAATATCGAAGTTCGGATCGTATTCCCACCTCGGCAGGCCAATATTGAATGGCGGAGCCACGACCCGCTTGAGGTAACGAGGCAGAAGCGGCAGTTTCGACTCCACGAACTGGCTGTAGTCGCCAAACGGAATCTCACCCTCAAACACGCAGACACTGGCTACGTTGAGCGGCATACCCTCCCGTTCGAGATTCAGGAAAACGGTGTCGCCCCAGGAAAGGCGATCACCTCGCGGATGGTTCTGCATGACAGCTCTCCTAATAGTTACCGAGCACTCCCGCCCTTCAGCTTGCGAAGGAAAATCGTGGCGCGAGTTTCACCAGTTTCAGCACCTTGTAAACATCGACGTTGACGCCGCGTAACACGATCTTGACGGCTTTCTCGTCACCTTTCTGCGCTAACTCTTCCATCGCCCGAACCGCATTGGAATCGATCCGGCGCACGGACGAAAAATCCAGCACCACTTCACCCTCGGCACCGTCCAGCTTCCCTGCGGCGTCGTGCAGGGCCGGAACCAGGCCGTCCTCATCAATGTTGAGCCACACCGAAGTCATTGCCATACACGCACCACCCATTCCTACGCGGTTTGCTGCGCAGCGCTCGGCGCCTTCCCTGATCCCCGTCCCTGATACGCCTTCCAGAACAACTCAACCAACTCATTCATCAGCGGCATGCGTGGATTCGAGCGCCAGGAGGGATCATCGAAAGCAATCTTGACCAGCTCCGGCACTGCCCTCTCGAATTCTTCTTTTGAAATTCCTAGCTCTGCGATCGAACGCGGAAATTCCAGGCGATCCAGCAATTGTTCCGTCGCTGCGATCAGCTTCTTCACCTTTTCCTCGACCGTTTGGCCGCCCAGACCCAGCAAATCCGCAATCGTCGCGTATTTCTTGTGTGCCACATATCCCTGCGTATAGGGCGACGGCATAAACTTGGTGGGCACGGCCGCGTTATACGCAATCACGTGCGGCAACATGAGCGCATTGGCTCGGCCATGTGCCACGTGGAAGCGCGCGCCAAAGGCATGTGCCAGCGCGTGATTCACGCCCACCGACGCGTTGGAAAACGCCATCGCCGCGATGCAAGCCGCGTTGTGCATCATGCAGCGCGCCTCTTCATTGCGGGGATTCTCATAAGCGATGGGCAGGTACTTGAACACCAGCCGAATCGCCTGCATGGCATTGGAATCCGTATAAGGCGAGGCATAATTCGAAACCCCAGCTTCCAATGCGTGGGTCAGGCAGTCTATGCCGGTATCCGCGGTAAGCCCCTTCGGCATGGACATAACAAACTGCGGATCGACGATGGCCACGTCAGGACTGAGCGAGTAATCAGCGAGTGTGACCTTGCGTCCGCGTTCCGTGTCGGTGAGGACGGCAAACGGAGTGACCTCGCTGCCCGTACCGCTGGTCGTCGAGATGGCAATCAGCCGTGCCCGATTGACCTTTTCGGTCGGGTATTGCACGACGCGTTTGCGCAAATCTAGAAAAGGCGCAGCTAATTCCTCCAGGTCGGCGTCCGGCGACTCGTACTTCAGCTTCATGATCTTGGCTGCGTCGATCACCGATCCGCCACCCAGCGCGATGATCTGGTCGGCTTTGTAGAAATTGAGTGCCTCAACTCCCTGCATGACGACCTTGACCTCGGGCTCTGCATCGGGAATCACCGACACGTGAACGTGAGTCTGCGGGGAAATGCAGCGCCGCACGACATCGACGTGGCCAACCCGCTCCAAAGCCGGATTGGTAATGATGACGGTGGAAGCTGATGGGAACTGGCGAACGTTCTCTACCGCATTCATGTTGAAGTAAATTTGATTGGGAACTCGGAACCACATATGGTTTTGCGTCCGGCGGGCCAGCCGCTTGATGTTGAGATAGTGATAGATATTTACGTTGTCGGTCGTGCTGTTGCCGCCTCCCGTCCCGCATCCGAAAGCGAACGTCGGCACCAGATCGTTGTAAACCGCGCCCAGCGCTCCGATTGAGCCCGGCGAATTCACGATAATTCGCCCAGCGTTGATCACCTCGCCAAACTTCTGGATGATCTCGTCGTTGCGCGAAAAAATCACCGCCGTGTGTCCCAGCCCGCCGGCATGGTTCACATCCACGCACACCTTGAGCGCCTCATCGACGGATTTGGCTCGATAGACTGCCAGCACTGGAAAGAGTTTCTCGACCGACAGTGGATGTTCACGGCCGACGCCTTGAATCGGCGCAATCAGAAGTTTCGTGTTCGGCTTAACGGAAAGGCCGATAAACCTGGCGATATCGGTAGCTTTTTGGCCAACGGCCAGGGGCTGCATGCATCCGCTCTGCGGATCGATGACCGTGCGTCCCAGCAGTCCGGTCTCGTTTTCATTGCATATGTGCGCGCCCAGGTCAGCGAATGTCTTCAAAGCCTGGTCATAAATTTCATCATCGATCACGACCGTCTGCTCGGAAGCGCAAATGGTTCCGTTGTCGAACGTCTTCGAAATAATGATGTCGACCACGGCCGTTTTCAGGTCCGCCGTCTTCTCCAAATAAACTGGCGTGTTCCCCGGCCCTACACCCAGCGCCGGCTTGCCGGAGCTGTACGCGGCCTTGACAGCGCTCGGTCCCCCGGTGGCATCAATCAGCGCCACGTCTTTGTGCCGCATCAGGTAGGCGTTGTCCTGCAGGTTGTGCGACTCCAGGCAAGTGAAGACTCCTTGCGGCGCTCCGTGCTTCAGCGCCGTCTCATACATAATCTTCACCGCCTCAAATCCACACCGTCCGGCTTTCGGATGCGGACTGAAAATGACCGCATTCCGCGTCTTGATCGCCATGATGCACTTGAACAGGACTGTAGAGGTCGGATTCGTAATCGGTATGAGCGAGAATATGACCCCGATCGGTTCAGCCAACTCGACTAGATTGCGCTCGGGGAACTCGCGAATGACGCCGACGGTGCGCTTGTCCTTGACGTAGTTATAGGCAAACTCGGTGGCCACCATATTCTTGATGACCTTGTCTTCCATCACCCCGAGTTTGGTTTCCTCAACCGCCAGCCGCGCCAGATGTTGGGCTTCCTCCAGTCCAGCCAGAACCATCGGTTTGACGATGCGATCAACGTCTTCCTGAGTGAACTGGGTAAAGACAGCAGCGGCGACGCTGGCTTGATTGACCAGGCCTTCCAGGTAGGCAATTCGTTCAGCACTGAGGCTTTCTGTGGCAAGCGGGATCTGAACCCGCTCCTGCACTGCTTCGCTCGCAATCATTACCGCCCCCTAACCGGTAGGGGCCAGTTCCTGCGAGAAGTGCATTCCTGATTGTGATCCTTCGGTCCTATTGGCGGCGAACTGAACACATACTCGCCGCCCTACCGCGCAACGTGCTCCATATTCTAAGCGTAGTCGATCGGATGCTTTTCTAGCCAGTGCTCATCGCGCACTTTCTCCATACCTCCAAACGTGGCCGACGCCACGCTCACAGCGAGACCGCGGTTCAGCCACGCAAGGCCTAACCCAAAACCAACGACACCACCCACGATACCGCGCGCGATTGCCCTGCCAACGGACTTGTGCCCATTTCCTGGACAACTACTCAATACGCCGAGGCAAACGCCAAAGGCCGCTGGCTTCAACGCGCTTCGCGCTGACTCGCCAAGAGACGGAGCAAAGGATCCTCCATGAAGAAATGCTTCTCGACCAGAACGTGCTCCTTCCAGTCCGGAATTGAACAGCTTTCGGCCATAGTCAGCATTCGCCTTCGACCATTCACCTAGATGCATTGTGTG
>DASPSE010000352.1:0-2541 GCA_035624085.1 Terriglobales bacterium | reverse complement strand
GAGCTCCCCGTTTTCGTATTTTCGCGTGAGCCGGCCGACGCTGATGCCACGGTGTACAGTCGAATGTTCGCGCCGTGCTTCGGCATTCCGGAGGATCCGGCCACTGGCGGCGCGAGTGGACCGCTGGGCGCGTATCTCCTCCAGCACAATGCAGTGTCAGCCGACAATGCCTCGAGGCTCGTGAACCTTCAGGGCGTCCGCATGGGCCGCCCGGGTCGTATTTACATTTCGCTCTCGAGCCGTGCAGGAGTTCTCGAGGAAGTTCGGGTCGGCGGCGAGGCGGTGGTTGTCGGCGAAGGAACGGTCCGCTCTTAGCGGAGTTGCGGCGCACGGCAGGTTGGAGCGGAGGAGAGCTGACGATGCATAATTCGGCGGCAGATCAAATACCACTCATGCAAGCATCGTCAGCTTTGACTGAGTCGCTTATCGACGACCCGTTTCACAGGGCGATAGCGGCAGATGTCAGAACTGGGAAATGTGAAACAAGCCTGCGCGGCGCTATTATCGCTTGTGCGTGAGGAGTTTAAGCAATTGATCGCAGACACGAATAAAACACAAGCTCACATTTTGGGTAGCTTCCAGAGAGGACGCGGTCCCCAAGCTGCAATCGAATACGTCTGCCATTGGCCTGGTGAATGTTTACTCCATCAACGGCACAGTGGAAGTATGGAAGGTCGATAACAAATTTCCCCTCGAACCCGGCTACGTTCTACACAGTCAATAGCTGCCACGCTTTGAGCAACGCGTTTCTGTAATATCGACTTGCGGTCTCGGTCTCTTTTCTGGTTCTGTCTCCACTTCAATCGATTAGCTGGCTGAATCACAGACGAATATGAAGGCGAGGATTTCCATGCGGGCTAGCCCTTGAATCCCGAATTCTGCTTTTAACTCTCTCGCAAGGCGACGATCGGGTTCGCCTTGGCCGCGCGGCGTGCTGGGAGATAGCTAGCCAGCGCGGCCACTGCAAGTAAAAGCAGAGGCACGATCAGAAACACAGCCGGATCATGGGGGCGAACACCATAGAGCAAACTTGCCATCATGGACGCAGTGGATGCAGAAAAGACCACTCCGGCAACGATGCCCACGCCAGCAAGCGCGACCCCCTTGCGTAAGAACATTCTCAGAATGTCGTCCCGCTGCGCGCCCAGGGCCATGCGGATACCGATCTCGCGCGATCTTTGGCCGACCATATAAGCCAACAAGCCGTAAATTCCGATGGAGGCCAGAAGCACTGCCAATCCAGCAAATCCGCCCACCAGATCGGCAGAAAAACGGCGTGAAGCCAGTGACCGATCAAGGATGTCGTTCATAGAAGAAACATTAAATACCGGCAAGCCGGGATCAATGCTCTGGATTTCATGCCGAATCTGTGGTTCGAGCAGGGTCGCGGGCAGAGACGTCCGCAACACCACGCTCAGTTCCTTGCTGGGGTCTTGATAGGTCGAAACATAGATGTGGGGAACGCCATCGATGTCCAGACCGTCACTCTTGATATCCTTAACAATACCCACGACGGTCGTCCATGGCTTGGTAGGGTTTCGTGCGAACCGCACTCGGCGGCCCAGCGGATCGCCGGTTGGCCAATACTTACGAGCGGTGCTTTCATCAATGATGGCAACCAGCTGTTTGCCGTCTTCATCGCCCTCGGTGAATGAGCGGCCGCGTAGGAGCGTCGTCTGTAACACCTTAAAATAATCGGAGCTTATCCGAATTCTCTCGGCGCTCAGATCCTGAGAGGACTCGACCGGTCTATCTTCAATCGCGAAGCCTTCAATCGCTGTGCCACCGACCGCGTTGGGGTTGGTATTGGTGGTCGGTAGAGCTGAGGTGATTGCGGCGAGTTCCACTCCCGGAATTGCCTTCATGCGCCGCAGCAACTCACGATCAAAGGTGGCTCTGCGAGGAATATCGAGATACGGATCCGCCTCCGATTCGTTGGGATGCGGAAGCTGTATGTTTGCCGTGACAACTTGAGTTGGATTAAAGCCTGGATTTTCCTGCAACAGATCCCGCAGCGTACGCAGCAGCAAGCCAGCTCCCACCATCAGCACAACCGCAAACGCCAGTTCAGAGACGATCAGAACATCCCGCAGACGGCCGGTCTTGGTGCTGTATCCGGAACCACGCGCCCCTTCCCGAATCTGCAAAGCCAGATCGGATTTTGCCGAGTGAAGCGCTGGAGCAAGTCCAAACACTAAGCCGGTGAGAATGGAAATCAGCAAAGCGAACGCCAGCACCACCCAGTCGATTCGTACTTCGTTGAGCCGGGGAACGTTCGATGGCACAAAGCGCAGGATGAAACCCAAAGTACCCACTGCGGTTGCGATTCCCGCGGTACCGCCGATGAGCGATAGCAGCATGGACTCGGTCAGCATCTGGCGCACCATGCGGCCGCGGCTCGCCCCCAGCGCTAACCGCACCGCCATCTCTTGTTGTCGCCCCGAAGCGCGCGCCAAGAGGAGATTGGCAATGTTCAACGATACGATGAAAACGATCAGGATTACCGCACCCAGTAGCACCAGCAGCATGGGCCGAACGTTG
>DASPSE010000339.1:0-2003 GCA_035624085.1 Terriglobales bacterium | reverse complement strand
GTGGGGTGAATTTAGCCATAGATGCAGACTCCTTTCGTTCGAAATGGAATTTGGGTTAGATTTGCAGGACTCTCGCCAACGATGTCGCTAAGCTGACTGTTAGCACTCATAGTTGGTGAGTGCTAATTGTAGAAAGAGGATTACCGCCTGTCAAGAGGGTCCTTGGCAGTGTCCGTAAGTATATGAATAGATTGATGAAGGTGAATGCCTTCCGCAGCTCTCGCGAAAGGCGAACGGTGGGCCATCCCCGTCACTTCATCCGGGATCCGGCTTTCATCGCCGACGGAGCTTGCGCCCGGCGTGGACGGGCGGGGGCAAGTTTATCCATCAATCTGTAGAGAGAGCGCACACCTCATCGACCTGGGGCGAGTGCATTCGGCTTTTGCTACAGCGGCAATTTTCCTTTGGCGAGCAGACTGCCACCCGAGGTTTGCAGTATCACAGTGACATCGTCACCTCTTCCGCTTTGGACGAGTTTTTTCCAATTCTCCGCAGCGTTACCGCGTGTGGAGTTGCCCATCGCGAATGTGATCTCGCGAAACGAGCGGGGAGGGACAACAACATACCCCCCTGCGTTCGCGACATTGCCCACGGCCACGCTCTGGCTGACAGCGGCACTAGGGGCTAGGTCGATTTCTCCTGCCGCAGAGCGAAGCAGGGCCTTCGGGTAGACAACTCCTTCGGAATCGCCGGAGTTCAGTATGCCGGCTACGATCGTTGCTTCTCCGGTTCGCGTTTCGTTGGCCGGCTGAGCCTGAAGGTAATTCATCAGGCGTCCTGCATCGTCACTTGATCCCTGAATGTCCCTCAACTCGCTGCGGTAAATGCCCAAGAGCTCGTTCTTGTTCCGATTGACGATGGTCTGCGGAGCTTCGGCCATGGAAGCACCGTTGGCCAACACAATTGGCTTGACAATCAGATCCTGGCCTCGACTCCACTGCTGCGTTGCCGTGATGTTGTCTTGCAGAATCTGCGTCCACATAGCCAACGACGCCATATATGCCTCGGCATCGGAGGCTATGCTACGCGCGGCGGCGCTAGTGAGATTGCCCTTCTTTAGTCTTTCCTGCTCATCGGGCTTGAAGCGCCACGTTGTGATCACACCTGTGGCTTGCAAACCTTGAAGGATAGGAAGCATATCTTTGGGGAGCTGTATGCCTGCGGTCGCCACATCGACGTTCAGCGTCTGCACCGTGAGTTTCGGGGCCTGAAGCCACTTGCCTACTCCATACCCCACTGCTACGCCAATCGGGTTTAGGGCAATCGCGACCACGGTTGAAATGAATGCTTTCTTGCTCAACACGAACACTCCACCCTCTCCGTTAGGCATTCGACCTCCCTTCCGCTTAGCTACCGTTGGGTCCCAAGCCAGAGCACGAGCCTGGACGATTCGGAATCGCTGGACGCTTCGATGGGTTTTTATTATAGCGCCGCTAGTCAAGCCCGGTGCCGCAGGTTCTGGGAGCGGGCTTTGTGAGCTAACCTGGGGCAGATCCTTCAGCTCGCTGCGCTCGCTCAGGATGCGTTCGGCAGGCTCAGCATTTCGGCGTGCGGCTCAGACGCAGCACAAACGCCTCAATTTCGGCACGGCTGAGGCCATGCCCTATCCAAAACCATCGGCGCGGCTGCTGGCTGCGGCCTTTTGTTTGGGGGAGTTTATAGGGACGCGAGCCAAACGCGCGGTTATTGCGTCGCAAAGAACGCGACGCTTCGCGCGGCTCGCCCAGATCCCTCGCAGCGCAAAAGGCGCTTGCTCGGGATGACAAGCAAGAATGGGAATCGCTCGCACGCGGGCGATTCCGCAGTTAATTGCGGCTCATCGGCGCGTCAATCGATGTCGGTGTCTTTACGGCACGGCTAAGGCCGTGCCCTTCCACAAGGCTCTCGTCCGGGGAGCCGGCGGTGATCGCGCCTCCCGTTCGAGTCATCCCCGCTGTCGCTCGGACTCAGCTTCGACTCGGCTCAGGGCTTCGGCTCATCAGAGTAGGCTCTGGCGTGTGAGT
>DASPSE010000334.1:0-2399 GCA_035624085.1 Terriglobales bacterium | reverse complement strand
ATGCCTGCGCAGAAAGACATGTACGGCATGGGATTCGATCCGCGCATATGGGCGCTGGTCGCGTTCCCCGCCCGATATACCCTGGAGCTACATCACTGGAGCGATGCGGCTGCGCTGCAACCGGTGCCGGACGCCGATACTGGTGACAGCGCGATCACCTACTGGGCCCAAGCTATCGGCGCCGCTCACACGGGGAATATTGAGCTAGTTCGCAAAGACGTAGCCCAGCTCGAAGCCATTCACGGACAGTTGTTACACGAGAAGAAGAAGTACTTCGCTGAGGCGGTTGATCAGGATCACCAGGAGGCATCGGCCTGGCTCGCGCACGCCGAAGGCAAGAACGAGGACGCTCTGAAAATACTCCGTACGATTGCGGAGAGGGAAGAAGCTGAGGGCGATGAGCCTCTGGCCATTCCTGCCCGCGAGATGATGGCCGACATGCTGCTTGATATGAACCACCCTCAGGAAGCTCTGGCCGAGTACGAGGCCGACTTGAAATTCAATCCCAATCGCTTTGACGGTCTCTACGGTGCCGCTCATGCCGCTGAATTGGCTGGCAAGAACGACAAGGCAAATACTTACTACACTCAATTGCTGCAAATTTGCGCCGGGTCCAGCTCGGATCGCCCGGAACTCAGCCACGCCAAGCAGTTGGTCGCGAAGAAATAAGAAATCTCATGGTCCAGTGGAGGAGATGATGACCAGGTTTCTCTTTTCCCTGTCACTTTGCATTCTTTGTATTACGCTCTTCGGACTCGCGCAGGATGCGCCCAAGAAGACGTCGGGCAGCGGCATGCCGGATAAAGCGCTCATGCAGAAAATCTGGGATGGTTGGGCCACTCTTGATCCCGCCAATACCGCCCAGTTTTATGCAAAGGGCCAACACACTTTTTTCGACATCGCGCCTCTGAAGTACGACAGTTGGGATGAGTATCAACAAAACGTAAAGAATGTGCTCGCCGGATACAAAGCCGCGACCTTCACCGTTAATGACGACGCACAAATCCATTCGGCGGGCCAGACGGTGTGGGGAACGGCAACCGTGAAGTCCGACATGACCGAAAAATCCGGCAAACGCGACCTCGGCGCTTTCCGCTGGACCGTCGTGTGGCAGAAGGATAGCGGCCAGTGGCTGATCGTGCATGAGCACGTCTCCGCACCCTTGCAGTGAGCTAGCAACTGGATTTACACAGCACAGGTTTCTTCAAAGCACAAGCGACTCGCGAGCCTTGTTTTCCCGATTCGCAGCCTCTCGGAAAACGCTCTGCCATGCCTGCGGCACATGCTGTGAAAGGATTTCTATCGCCAGCGCGGTCATTCCTCCGGGAGCGGCCACCCGGCGGATTATTTCTTGCGTAGTCATTTTTGCTTCGCGGATGAGCCGCAATGTCGCGGCTGCCGTTTCCTGCACCAAGTTGCGCGCTAGGTCCGGCGACAGCTCGGGATTGCTGCGCACCGCTTCGTCGGCCATCGACTGCAGCAGGTATGCCAATAGTGCCGGGCCCCCTGAAGCGAGTCCGATTGCAGGCCGCGCCAGCGACTCTGGAATTGCTGCGAGCTGGCAGATCCGGCCCAGAAGATTTTCCAGAAGATTGCGATCCTCCGGTGTGACTCGCGAACCGTACATCACCAGTGCGATCCCGGCTCCGATTTCCTGGGTGATGGAAGGGATCAGCTTGGCCACGCGGCAAGGCACTCGATCTTCCAGCGCCCTCAATGGAATCACGCCGGCCGTCGTCACCAGCAATTGCCCGGGATACAGCTCGGGGTCCATCTGCGCGAGGACGGTCGCTGTGTCCCCGGCTCCAACACAGACAAAGATCAGATCGCAATTGGCCGCAAGCTGCCTCGCGCTCGCAATATGAATGCCAGGAAAGTCGCGGGCGATCACTTCGAGTTTTGCCGGCGAGCGGTTCGCTGCCCAGACGTCGCCCTGCGCCAATGCTCCAGAACGCAGCAACGCTCGAATCAGCATGCCTCCCATGCTGCCGATGCCGATGAAACCAGTGTTCATGCCGACCCCCAACTGAGAACCATCTCAGACGCTGGCTATCTTACAGCCTCGGGTTGCAGCCCATAATGCAAGTTCCAACCGCTGGTTGTTTCGGAACACGGATTCGCGGGAGCCGAGCGGACTGTCGGTCGATCTGCTGGGCACCGAAAGTTGCACGCTGGAAACGAAAAACCCGCTGAGCCAATCAATGGGGAGGGCTGCCAGCGGGCTAAGCGCGAATCAAAACTGCGCGACTGTTCGGCATTATAGAAGGCGAACTAAAGGCAGCCATACAGTAAATCCTGTATTTTGCCATTTGCTCAGCCCGGTTGCGCGTTTTCAGTGCTGCTTGGTGCAATTGCTGGGCACAGGCCTGCCAGCAAGCCTCGACTGAATCCAGTTGATC
>DASPSE010000329.1:0-11900 GCA_035624085.1 Terriglobales bacterium | reverse complement strand
AAAGACTGTTTCCCGGTCTCCCTGAAGTTGCACATCGAACAGCCAACATCCGGGACGGGCAGGATCCGGTCGGGCCATTAGCGTGTTGCGCCGGTCAGGCGGAATCAACCGAAGGATAGGATCCTCGTCGTTGGCGGCATCCCCGGAAAAATAAGCTCGCGTGTAGAGCTGCTTCAGCATTCCGCGGGCAAAGACGGCGATTGTGAGGTGTGGCGCCTGAAGAGTATTGCAGGCCACGCGTCCCGGCTTTATCGTTTCCAGCTCGCAACTGCCATCTTCTCCTGTGGCGATGCGGCCAAACCCGGCCCATCCCGGGTCGAGTTGTTTCGGTTGCGGGTCGTCGGGATGGTTGTACTTTCCATTTGCATCGGCTTGCCAAATTTCCAGCATGGCATCATTCACCGGGGCGCCGTCACCATCCAGCACGCGAAACGCGATCCACACGCGCTCGCCCTTGGCCTGTGGACCTGCGACACACTTAACGCAGTGCTCGTCCGTGGTCAGCTCAATCTTAAAAAATGGGCCAACCGTCTGCGAAGGTGTCGGGACCAGGTCTGTATCAGGTTTCAAAAGGAGTAGCCTCCGGACCACGCAGCACGATATCGAACTTGAAACCCTTTGCCCATTGCGGCTCCGTCGTCTCCAGATCGAATTTCGAGATCAGCCGCTGTCTCGCTCGTTCATCCGGTATCGATTGGAAGATGGGGTCGTAGTCAAATAGCGGATCCCCAGGAAAATACATTTGCGTAACCAGGCGCGAGATAAAGGCTGTCCCAAAGACCGAAAAGTGAATGTGCGCCGGCCGCCACGCGTTGTAATGGTTGAACCAGGGATAGGCGCCGGGCTTGATGGTGATGAAACGGTACGCCCCATGTTCATCGGTCAAGGTTCGACCCGCACCAGTAAAGTTGGGGTCAAGCGGGGCGGGATGCTGTTCTTTTATATGCCTATACCGCCCCGCTGAGTTCGCCTGCCAAATCTCAATGAGTGCGTTGGCGACGGGCCGCCCGTTACTGTCGAGGACGCGCCCGCTCACGATGATGCGCTCACCGATTGGCTCGCCCGCGTGCTGGCAGGTCAGATCGTTATCCTTTTCCCCAACCTTTTCTTGCCCAAAAATCGGTCCGGTAATTTCTGATAGCGTATGTGGCAGGGCAACGAGCGGCTTTAACGGCGCGCGTTTAATGGTCGCGCGGTAAGGTTCGTACAACGACGGTGGCTGGCTGCCCTTGGGTGGCCGTGCATAGGGTTTGATTGAAACCCGCGTGGTCACAGAATCCATGCAACCCCCATCTCTGCCACGCCTGCTGTAGACAGCGAATCCTCCTTTGCGCGGCTCAGCTTTGCGTTCACGAATGGCTCGTTGAAATTCGCGCGCACACCGATTTGGCTTCCGTGTACAGCTCCAACGCGGGCTTGCCCCACTCGCGTCCCCACCCCGACTGCTTGTACCCGCCGAAAGGCAGAGCCGAATCAAATACGTGATAGCAGTTGATCCAAACCGTCCCAGCTTTCAACTTCGCCGCCAGACGATGCGCCTTGCTGATGTCCCGTGTCCAGACTGCTGAGGCAAGGCCGTAAATGCTATCGTTGGCGAAGCCTGCCACTTCATCCAGGTCGCCAAAGGGGATCGCGGTAACCACCGGACCGAAAATCTCTTCGCGGACTACTTTCATGGTCGGCTTCACGTCGACGAGCACCGTTGGTTCGACGAAATATCCAGAGCGATTGATCTTCTTGCCGCCCACCACCGCCTTCGCGCCGTCTCTCGCCCCCGATTCCAGATACGCGCACACTCGCTCCTGCTGCTCCTGTGAGACCAGCGGTCCCATGTTGTTGGCGGGATCGATTCCCGGTCCGATGTGAAAGCTCTTAGTGAAGTCGGCAACGCCTTCCACCACTTTGTCGAAGATACTCTTATGCGCAAACAGGCGCGAACCCGCGGCGCAGACTTCACCCTGGTTGAAGAAAATAGCCATGGCGCTTTCCGGGATAGCGCTCTCTAAGTCGGCATCCTGGAGAACAACGTTGGGGGACTTGCCGCCCAACTCCAACGAAACTTTTTTCAGATTTCCGCACGCGGCGTTCAAGATGAGCTTGCCAACCTCGGTCGAGCCGGTGAAAGCAATCTTGTCAACATCGGGATGTGCCGCCAGCGCAGCTCCAGCCGTTTCACCAAAACCCGGCACTACGTTGACCACACCATCTGGGAAGCCCGCCTCCATGATCAGTTCCCCGAGTCGCAGCGCGGTCAAGGGCGTTTGTTCAGCCGGCTTCAAAACACAGGTACAGCCCACCGCCAAGGCCGGGCCCAGCTTCATCGAAGCCATGACCAGCGGAAAATTCCATGGGATAATCTGACCCACCACTCCCACTGGCTCCCGCAGCGTATACGCCAGATATTTTGCTCCCGGCGCAGAGATCGGAATGGTGCTGCCTTCCACCTTGGTCGCCCAGCCCGCATAGTAGCGAAACGCATCGGAAGCCGTCGGCACATCAACAACGCGCGAGAAAGACACCGGCTTCCCGTTGTCGAGCGTCTCCAACTCGGCCAGCTCTTCGTGGTGCTGATCAATCAACTCCGCGAGTTTCCACAGCAGACGGCCTCTTTCTGAGGGTGACATCTCAGGCCACGGGCCGGACTCGAAAGCCTTGCGAGCAGCCTTAACGGCCAGGTCGATATCGGCTTTGTCCCCCGCCGCCACGTGGGCCAAGATTTCGCCCGTAGCTGGATTGTAGGTGTCAAAAATTTTGCCGGAAACAGCCTCAACCCATTTCCCCCCAATCAACATCTTTCGAGGCTTGGCAACGAACTGGCTAACGCTGGTTTGTATCTGCGGGATTACCGTGGCAGCCATATTTCCTCCTGCGGGCAGCAACTGAATCTAAATTTTAGGCAGTGTTGCAGTCAGTTGTCATCCTGAGCAAGGCGACAGCCTAATCGCGTGTTTGGCTCGCTTCCTTGTCAAACTGCAACACCCCCCGAACTTCAATCCCCGGCGCTCCTCAGATGAGCGGACGTCGCAGCTTCCGCTAGCGTCATGCGCGCACCCAACCGTACTGCGTGTTGCTAGGCGTTGGATTCCCAGCTTCCTTATATTGTTTCCGCAGCCGGTCTACATAATCTGCCGGCACCGGATTGCGCTTTGCCCGGGGATCGATCCCGTACAATCGCGCCGCATTGAGTCCAAACATCTTGGCTTTTACTTCGGCGGTGAGGGGCGCGTAACCGAATTGTTTCATCAGCGATTCTGGCATCTCCAGGCGGCGCAGGGCTTCGATCTGCCACTGCGGCGACCCCCACCAGATGGAATCCGTTCCCCAGAGCACGTGATCGTCGCCGTAAGCCTGAATGATCATTCCCAGGACATGGGCGGCCAACATCGGATTCGTCACTACCATGGTGCCGAAGCTCGTGCCTAATTCCATGTACACGTTGGTCATGTACGGGTTCTTTCTGCGGTAATCGCATAAATCGGAAACCCACGGGACATACGGATTCTTGCGGAAGCCGCCTTCCGCGGCGGGCAATGCGTCTTCGACCGTCTTGAGGCCGGAGTGGTAGAGGAGGAAGTTCAGATCAGGAAAATCTCTTGACACCTTGACCATATCTCTTGGATGACAATGCGCCTCGTTAAAAACGCCGATGGCCAATCCCTTGTGCAGACAAATGTTCCGGATCTTCAGCTTATCGCGGGTATACTCCAGCGCCGGATACGTGATCTTCTCGTCATCCATCCACCATCCATCTTTGTCCGCCCCCAATCCCTGCCCGGTATAGCCTTTCCAGGCGTCAATCTTCAGGGCCTCGGCTTGCCGGTGCATATTCTCCAGATTCTTTGTCCCTAAATCAGGAGAAAAGAGGCCGTGGCTCATCATTCGCTGCGAGCGTGTCAGTTCATTGACGATGTTGCGCGTCCTCACCATCTCGTCCGGCGGAATGACCATCTTGGCATCGGTAATGTCAGGGATGCCGCTAAGGCAGGCAACGGCCGTATCGCTGTCCAGAAACACTTCTTTGATGTAGTTTTCCAGCTCAAAATCGGATTGTTTCGGCTCTTTCCGCTTCAGGGCAGGATTGAACTGTCCGGCAGAGCGGCGGGCATCGAAAACATCCATTGGCCCGATAAAATGCCGCCCCGCGGCCACGTGATGGGTTTGCACGTCGAAGATGAAATAGTCGGTCTTCATTGCGCCAGCGGCAGCGACGTCGTACAACTCGGAGGCATCCACCCTGAAGAAGTGCCCAAACACGCTGTTCATGGCGGCAAAGCCCGCAGCCATTCCACATGCCATACGAAAGAACTGCCGGCGGTCAACGCCCAATTTCTTCGAGATTCTGCTACCCATCTCTAGCAATTCGTTTTCGACCGCGCTCTGCTTTCTCGTTTGCGGCAGCGGAATGAACTCCTCGTTGGAGACGACTTGCGTAGGGATGGGAAGATGCCGGTCAAGGAAGTCATCGAGTTCGTGTTTCCGCACCCAGCCATCGCGTATTTCAGGCTTGCGGATCGGGAGGATTGTCTTGGAATTGCTCATGTCGGATCTCCCCGGAATCGGCGGGATGGACCCCTCGGCGACTTTGCTCAATAGACCGTCGAGGAGGACTTACGGCACGCGATCGATGACAGCTTGGTTCTGCCTCTCAGCCATTCTGGAATTGCGCCCCTGGCCGGAATCCGTACTACGTTCGCCCGGTTCACTTTTGCTGTAAAGACTCAATGTAGTGGTTCAGATTTGCAATACGCATCTGAACTTGCTCTTCATGGCCCTGGCTCATCTTCCAGAACACTGGACCCCACACAGGCATGTCCTGATCGCCATGCGCAATTAGCTTCGTCTGCCCGCGAAGCACGCTGGTCACCAGATCCGAGGGATACTTGCCCCCGTTTAGCTTGGCCAGTGCAGTCAGATCGGCCGGAGCCTGCTTTAGGGCGCCAGCAGCCGGCCCGTCTCCTTTGGCGTCCTTTCCGTGGCAAGAGGCGCAATAACTCGTGAACATTTCCTTACCGGAGGAAGGCGAGGTGGCGGCTGCCGTCGTGTGCTTGACAGTGGGCTCCTGCGCCGCTGAAATTATCGTACCTGCGAGCATCATTGCGGCCATGCAACTGAGGCATCGAAATCTCATGAAACCCTCCCCTCGCCAGTAGCGCTCTGCAAAGTTATTTTTCGCCATCAAAAGTTAAACCTCATTGAGAACTGCAGTTCCCGCGGATTCAGCGCCGTGCGCGGCAGGCCGAAGTTCGCATTTGGCTGAGCCGGGATAAACAAACACGTAGACCCAGTTTTGAAGCACGGATCAATTGGGTTTGCGTTGGGAATCGGCGTGGTAGCAAAGCTTCCGATAAATGATGGAACGATCGTTGTGACATTGCCCACCGGGCACGCTACAGCTGCGGACCCCTGCTGGATGGCCCGTGTCAGGGCATCGTTGTAGTGCTGCGGAATGCCTCCGCAAAATACGGGCGAGCCATACACGGAAGTCACCTCATCCACATTGGGCCGATTGGGCAGGTTGAAGGCATCCATAGCGAAAGTCATCGTATAGCGTTCGGTCAAATGCACGTTGCGCGACAGGCGGAGATCCCAAACGTATTCCGGATCTCCGATATAAGTGTTCCGCGAAATCATGGTCTCGCAGTTTTGGACCGACGGACATGAGCCCGACACAAACGACGAGCCACCGACGCGGTCCGTGGCGCCGCCAGCCACATCATTCAGTGTGTTGCTGCCGTAAAAAATCGTGAAGGGCCGCCCCGATTGCAGGGTAACGATATTGCTTAACTCAAAATTCCGCCACAGCCCTCTCTGCGGCGCAATGGCGGTAAAGTTGGCCACCAGCCGATGCCGAGCGTCCTGATTGGAGTTCGCGCGTTCCGAGGCATAGTCAAACTGGTTGGGGGGCAAGTTGATGAACGTGGTGAAATTGCCATTGTCGATGGTGTGGGAATAAGTGTAATTGGCGGTGAGGTTGAAATTCTTTCTACGCTCCGTCACGGTCAGTGTCCCGCCGTGGTAAATGGCGTTGGCGACGTCATTGTTGTAATCTTCAAGGCCCGAACTGACCGTCTGCAGGCCGGAACTGGCAGCGCCAGCGAAGAACGGCCCCAGGCCGGCGATGGCGCCGGTCCCAAGGGTCGGCGTTCCCGTGCACGGCGAGAGCGTGCCGTTGGCGTTAATTATTCCGGGCACCCATTCTGGAGGCCCGCCGGGAAAGATTGGCGTGGGGTCGGTGGGCGGTCCCGGCTTGGTGGTGCCCACTGGGCAAGGGATGTTGATGTTGTTCCCGCGAACTAGCTTGTGTGCCTCCACGAATAAGTAGCTCAGGCTGACCGCCAGACCTCCACGGAACTGATGGTCAACTTCCAAGCTGCCTTGCTCGGCGTAGGGTGTCCTGGAGTTGTGATCCATACCGCCTTCCCCGATGCCGCAGGCGCCAGTCGTCGAGCAAGTGCCCGCCATCGAGACAGAGGGAAAAGCCGTATTATAGGCTCCCGTTTGTATGATCTTGGCTGCAAGACAAGGCGCCTGCGGAACAAACGCGCAGGGTGAGCCGGGGGCACCGAGCGTTGCCGGGTCCGCCAGTAGCTGGTAACCCTGTCCTGCCTGTCCCAGATTGGACATAATGTTGGGGAACTGTTGGGGCAGAATTCCAGCTGCACTGCAAATGGCCGCGATGGACGCAGGTGCTTGATTACCGCATTGATAACCAGCAACTATCTTCTGAGTGTTAGGCACAAAGAAGAAGGTTAGGTTTTGCCGGTCAAAGAAAATCCCGAATCCGGCTCGAATCACAGTGTTGGAAGTGGGGGCATAAGCAAGCCCGACGCGTGGCTGAAACTCGTTGTAATCATTGTTCACGAACTGCGACAAACCGGTTTCCACATCCCATCGCAGACCGTAATTTAGAGTCAACTTGGGAGTGAGTTTCCATTGGTCCTGGGCAAAAACGCCCCAGTATCCGTGGTCGATGACCCGGCTGTAATTGTTAAAGAATGAGGGAGGGTAAGCATTCGTCCAGGGCGAATTCGGGAAGCCGCCGCCGTTGAGCGGGTTGGCGGTAGTGACGGTCGGGATGCACGGAGCGGTGGAGCAGGCGGTGGGAGAAGTGGGGAGGGGAGTGCCGGCGTACATGAAAACAACGCCGTTATCCTCGGGAACCGGACACGTGGCGGAAGAAGCGCCCAGCCCCGTGCCCGCAGTCGGATAGTTGCCAGACCCCGGTAGGCCATTGAAATATTGTGCGAAATCCGCAAAACAACTTACGCCCGGTACCAGCAGGCGAACGGGTGTGAAGCCGGGAAAGTTCTCCAGGCTCGTAAGCCAGTTACCATCCGCTCCAAATTTCCACAGGTGATTGCCTTTCACCCAGGATAAGGACTCGGACAGCTGCACGCGAGTCTCGTAGAGCCGGTCGTTGGTTCCGAAATTGTGCCCCAGCTCGAGATCGTTCAGGATACTGAAGTCCGGCTGGCCGGTGGCCCCGGGGAAATTGTAGTGCCGCCGCGCATATTGCACGAGCACGGTATTGACCAGATTAGGCTGCAACAACGAGTTGATGGTGGCCACCACCGATTGGTCGCGCACGAACAGATCGCGTCCGCCACTAGGTACGCCGACCCCGCCGCCATCGAGCGTGTTCCCCACCAGTTCGTTTAGCGAGCGGATATCCTCCACGTTATAGCGAAGAGCCAGGCGATTATTCGCAGTCAGTTGATGATCTAGTCTGGCAAAACCGAAATCATCGTTCCCGGTTTTGAGAAAGCTTTGCAGGAACCCAAAGGCTTGGCCTTGGGTGATGTTGGCAGGATTTCCGGCAAAGTTGGGAAGACACGTGTTCAGCGCGCCCGTGCAGCCTTCGGGAGCCAGTCCCATCAGCGCCTTGGCCTGATCTATCAGCAAAATGTTGTTGACCAGATCAGGTGGATAGTCCGGGGACTGGGCGCTGCGTTTGCCTTCATAGTTCATGTAAAAGAAAGTCTTGTTCTTTACAAGGGGACCACCCAGCGCGCCTCCGAACTGGTTCTGCCGCAATTCGTGCGGCAACGGCGCAGGCTGCAGCAGCGAACGCGCGTCGGTAGCGTCATTTTGAAAATACTCGTAAACGGTGCCATGCAGATTGTTCGTGCCTGATTTGGTCACGATGTTGACGATTCCGCCCACCGCGCGGCCATATTCCGCGCCAAAGCTGTTGTTCACGACGCGAAACTCCTGAACGGACTCCTGAGGCGGTGTCGAGCGCTGGATGCCGCTGGCGGAGTTAACGAAGTCCGCCCCGTCCACCGTGATCTCATTGCTGAATGAACGCATGCCGGCAAAGGAGATCTGCGTCACCTCAAACTCGGTGAATGTTGTGCCCAGGCTGGTGCGGCTCGAAGCCACGCCGGGAGTGAGAAGAGCGAAGTCCGTGAACACGCGATTGCTGATGGGCAACGATTCTATCTGTTCGGTTTCTACCACCTGGCTGATCTCGGTTTTGGTGGGCTCGATCAGCGGGGCTTCCGTGGTCACTGTAACCACTTCAGAAGCTGCCGCAACCTTCAAAGTAGCGTTGACCGTAGCGGTTTGCCCCACCGTCAGGGTAATGCCCGTCTGCTTATACTTGGCGAAGCCGGGCGAGCTGATCGTCAGCTCGTATTTCCCGGGAGGAAGGTTGGGTACTATGAAAAAGCCTGCGGTGTTAGTGGTCGACTGAAAACTCTGGTTGGTGTCGAGATCGCGTACAACCACCTGTGCGCTAACTACTGTCCGTCCTCCGGCGTCCAGGACCGTGCCGTTCAGTTGAGCGAAGCTAAGGCCGGCTTGAGCAACAGCCGATGGGGCAGAGGATACCACTACACCGAGGAGGCAAAGAACAACACCCAACAAGCGTGTTCTCATAAGATCCCCTTCCTGAGCGAATCTTTTCTAATGCTCGATCAGAGACACAACCTTAACTGCCGATCAAATAGCGCAGCTAACAGTCCACCAGGTATGAGATCTGGAGCAGAAAATCGCACCCCTACGATTGCCGTAAAAAACGCCCGAAGATGATTACTATGTTCTAATGCATACTGTCAACATAAAAATGTATACAGGAGTTGAGACCTCGTTGAACCTTCTAGGTATCACCTTAGACCTAAGCAGGTGGGATCAAATGTACTGTATGCAATCAGCGATTACGAATTCTCGGCGCGGCCAGCAGTTCCCCAAGACTGCGCAAGACGCGATGCGGCCTTCTGCCCAAAGGCTGTTTCGCCCAGTCGCGTGCTTTGCTAATGCCAGTTGTTACCCCAAACCCTACGGCGCCGCCTCGCCGAGCCATAATCATTTCGACCAGAGGATCGTCTCCGACAACACCCACCCTCCTCATCGGAATGGCAAGTTTCTTCGCCACTAGTCTCAGTGCGTGGAGCGAGGGTTTGCCGGTGAGAATCATGGGCGCACGTGTGATCCTGCGCACCGCTGCCGAGATGGCGTAGGAATAACCCATGGTCTTGCCGCCAGCAGTAGCGAAAAATGGCACGTCAGAAGCCACATACAGCTCCGCGCCATTCCAGATGGCCTTCGCGGCGGCCTCGATATCTTCCATGCGGCAGTCGGGATGCCATCCGATGTAGACGGCATCGACCTGATCACTGCCCTCGTCGCCAGTGAAAACCGTCTGGATCCCTGCTTGTACCAGCGCGTGCCCGACGCCCGGCGTGCCTAACACCAGAGCTCGCCTGACGCCCCGGCGGGGCATAAGCTCGGCTGCCACGCTGGAAGGCGTCAGCAAAGCATCGTCTGGGATCGGCAAACCGAGTGCCCTTAGCTTAGGTGCCTGTTCCGACGCGGGGTAGTTCGTTCCATTTGTCATCACAACAAAAGGGATGCCCCGCTCCTTCAATTCGCTAAGCAACTCAACGGCGCCGGGTAGCACTTGATAGCCGCTCAGAGAACGGTCGCTTAGGACCAAGGTCCCGTCGAGGTCGAACAAGAATCCCTCTACGGGTCTGAGCCGCCTACCCTTGCTATTGTTCGAGCTGTTTTTCATGCTTGCGCTACTGGCCGCCCTTTCAACTCCAGCTTGAAGCCAGGCTTCTCAACCGACAGGCGTGCGATGTCGCGGCGCGCTGCAAGCTGGCGAAGCAAGCGCATCACCGGGGCGATGTCCGGATTGTAGGTCTGCGGCGCCGGCCCGGCGGCTTTCATGGCGTCGACCTGTTCGCCCGGCATGGTGGCGCGAAGGAGGAACTCCTCATCGCTGAGTTCCGGCCCGATTCGCCTTCGCAACTCAGCGAGCGGTATGACTGGCTCCAGGCGAAGCTCGCGTGTCCGCGGCAGCGAATCGATGCGGTCCATCACCTCCGGCGCAATCGGCAGGTTGGGCTTTCCGAACCGGCCCAGGGCGTAGCGAATCACTTCGTCCGGCACAACCTCGTAGCGCTCTTTGCGGGTCACGTTCATTACCGCTTGCGTCAAAAGCATTTGCGAGAAAGGAGTCATCACGATCGGCCAACCTAGCTCCTGGCGCACCCGGCCCAATTCTTCAATCACCGCACCTTCCAGGTGCGCAAGCCTGCTTTCCTCCAAGTGGCGCCGCATCGTGCCCGCCATGCCCCCGGGCAACTGGTGATGGAAGTATGCGGCGTCAAAAGCCTGTGGGCGACCTTCGGGAAGTCCTTCCGCCTCTGCCAGGCGAGTGAAATAGCGGCCAACTTCAGCCAAGGCTTGGTCGTCGATATCGATCTGGTGACCGAGCTCGCGCAGATTCCCAATAACCCGCCCGGCGGGCGGATTGGATATCCCATCGCTCGCAGCACCCGAGGCGCACTGCACCGTCCCTACGCCCCACTCCGGTGCGTCCATGTAGACCAACTCGCCGAGACCGATGGTGCAATGGGAGTGGAGCTCCAAAGGCTTGTCTGCAATCACCGCCTTGACCGCCGGAATCATGGCACGGGCGCGCAGCGGCGTCAGAAGGCCGCCGGGGTCTTTGATGTAAATGGCGTCCACATCCGCGCTGGCGGCAAGTTTTCGGGCACGTTCCACGTAGTGCGCGTCATCGTGAAGGGGGCTTACGCTAAACACTAAAGCGGCGATGACATATTCGCCGCCAACCTCCTTAATCATGCGCGCGCAAGCGATGTTGGAGTCAGCATTGTTCATCGGATCAGCCAGCGCGAAGCGGCGCATCCCGTTTTTCACCAGGGTCGCGAATGCCAGCTTCATGAATTCAGGGCTGGCCGTTTCCCAGGAAATGAAGCGGAATCCGGTCGAGAGAAACTGGAGGGGGGTCTTCGGGGTGGCTTTGGCCACGAGTCGAATTCGCTCCCATGGGTCTTCTTTCTTGTAGCGGACGGCAACGCCCATGTGGGTGGAGGTGGTAAAGTCGATGGCCTGGAAACCGACGCGGTCCATGACAGGCGCAATGGTCAGAGTTTTGGCTGTGTCAATACCAAGGGCGGCCCAAAGACTCTGGTTGCCATCGCGGAGTGAAGTCTCAACGATCCTGATATTCGCCACAGTTCATGCCTCTGGCCGCACGCGCATAAGAACTTCGCCATACTCGACCGCTCCGCCGTTGTCGACCAAAATTTCCGCTACCTCGCCTTTCACACCGGCGCGAACAGTGTGCATGAGTTTCATGACTTCGATGATGCCGATCATCGTCTCTTCCATGACCTTCGATCCCACTTCCACGAACGGAGGCTCACCCGGCTTGGGGGCGACGTAGAAGATTCCCAGCAGAGGAGCAGTGATTTCGAGCAGGCCCGGTTCGGAGGGCGGCTTTGCTATCGGCTGTAGTGGCGAATTCGGCGGCGGCAAGCCAGCCGGCACAGGATCGGGAACCTGCGGGAGCGCCGAGCCGCGCTGCAGGCTTAATTTCATGCCATCTATCTCGAGCGTTAATTGATCGAAGCTCGATTCCTCGAGGA
>DASPSE010000315.1:0-6754 GCA_035624085.1 Terriglobales bacterium | reverse complement strand
GAGCTCGACGTCTCTTACAAGAAGCATTACGACGCTTACTGCCGAATCTTCGACCGTTGCGGGCTTAAGTACGTCGTGGTAGAGGCGCACTCGGGGGCCATGGGTGGATCAGAATCCCACGAGTTCGCTGTGCGTACTTCGGCGGGAGAGGACCAGATCGTAAGCTGCGAAAACTGTAATTACGCGGCGAATCTGGAAAAAGCTACGTCGAAGCTTGGTCCGGTGCCGGATTTGGCTCCTGTTGGCGACGGCAAACCCGTGGAAGTCCACACTCCCGGCCAGAAGACGATTGAAGACGTGGCACGATACCTCGGAGTGTCGCCGAAAAATAAAATCAAGACTCTGGCCTACATGGTTGATGAGAAGGACCCAAAGACAAGGAAGGTAAAATCTCGGGCGGTCATTGTGCTGATGCGTGGCGATCATCAACTCAACGAGGCAAAGTTCTCTTCCGCGCTCGTGGGCAAAGAAGCTCGTCCCATGCAGGAGGACGAGATCAAACAATTGTTCCGCTCTCCCGCCGGATTCTTGGGACCGATCGGCATTGAATGGGCGAAGGACATGAAGGATATTGAGCACCCTGTTCTGCTTCTGGACAAAACCCTGGAAGGACGCGCCAACCTCATTTGCGGCGCAAACAAGGAGGACTACCACCTGAAGAACGTGACTCCTGGTCGCGATTTTCAGCCGACCGCTTACGCCGACCTGCGCAGTGTCACCACAGGAGAAGCCTGTCCCAACTGCGGCAGCCCGCTGCGCATCGATACCGCCGTCGAAGTCGGCCACATCTTCAAGCTGGGATACAAATATTCGGAATCCATGGGTGCTCGCGTACTGGATCGCAACGGCAAAGAAGTTACTGTAATCATGGGGAGTTATGGAATCGGCATCGAGCGCATTCTGACCGCAGCGGTCGAGCAGAGTAACGACGAAAACGGCTTCTGGCTGCCGCCGCAAATTGCTCCCTTTGAGATCATCGTCACCCCGACGAACGCGTCCGATGACAAGTTGCTCAACACCGCCGTGGACATCACGCACCGCCTGGAGGCCGAGGGATTCGAGGTGTTACTAGACGACAGGGACGAAAGGCCAGGGGTAAAGTTCAAAGATGCTGACCTAGTGGGCATTCCCTTTCGTGTGACGGTAGGAAAAAAGGTTACTGAAGGTACTGTGGAGGTCGTTCATCGCTCGACTCGCGAAGTGCAGGATGTTAGCATCGCCGCAATAACGGAGTATTTCAAAGCTTTGCGGCCGGCGCACTGATTTTGCAGGACCAGCGCCGCTGGATTGGGAGTGGGCGATGGGCACAGTCAAACTCGTTTTCGGTGTTTTTGTGATCGCGGCCAGCGTCTACGTAGGTGCGACGCTGGTTCCTATTTACTATGCGAATTACCAGTTCCAGGATGTGATCAAGACTGAGGCTACGCTGCAGACCTACACCACCAAGCCAGAAGCCGAGATCCAGCAATACATTGTGAAGAAGGCGCAGGAACTCGATATCCCTGTGGATAAAGAGCACGTAAAGGTTCAGCGCCACGGCAATACGGGCACCGGCTCGTTAACCATCCAGGCTCCCTACACGGTTCACGTGGACTTCCCTGGCTATCCGATGGATTTGCACTTCGATCCTTCGACCGAGAACAAGAGCCCCTTCTAATCGGCTACAGTTTCCTGGTGATTTAGAATAGTCATCGGAACCCAACTTCTACATTGCGATCAGGCTGTTGTCCGGGCAGTATCGGATCGAAGGAAATCGCAGGCCGTCGGGTGCTGCTCATGGCCAACGGATTAGTGTAGGGCGTCATCTTACGAAAAGTTGGGCGCAGCAATTTCCGGCACTCGTGGTAACCCCGATTCAACGTGGCCCTTAAGATAAGAATTCCGAAAAGATCAAGCGGCGCGAAAGCAGCCAAAGGAGTCGCTTCACGCGATCCGGTCATCCGCATCGCTTTATGCGCTTTCGTCATCCTGGCCGTGGGTATCAGCGGCTGGTTCTCCTACTATTACATCAAATACGACCGCATCATTGGGCAACGTTTTAGCGGACAGGTTTTCAGCAGTTCGGCCGAAATCTATGCCAGGCCGCGCTCGGTCAAGATTGGCGAAGATATCGCGGCCCGTGATATCGTGGCGCAACTGCAGCGCGCGGGATATGCGGACAACAACAGTTCTCCGCTGGGCAGTTATCGGCTCTTAAACGGTGGGATTGAGATCAAGCCGGGTCCGCAGTCTTACCACAGTCCCGAACCAGCGACCATTCGCATACAGGACGGAGTTGTAAGCAGCATTAGCGGCAAATCCGGCCCCCTGGAAGCGTACGAACTGGAACCTCAGATCGTGACGGCCTTTGACGTGGAGCAGCGCGCGAAACGTCAGGTCGTGAAATACGACCAGATTCCGAAAGTGATGGTGGATGCTGTGCTCGCCATCGAAGACCGGCGCTTTTTCCAGCACAGCGGCGTGAACTTCGTCCGCATGGCGGAAGCCGCCTGGGTCGACTTCTGGCACGAACGCCATGAGCAGGGCGGATCCACCCTGACCATGCAGCTTTCCCGTGGTTTCTTTCTTAGCCCAGAGAAAACGATTCGGCGAAAACTGACCGAGATGCTGATTGCAGAAGAGCTGGAACAAAAGTTCACCAAGCCACAGATCTTCGAGTTCTATGCCAACTGGGTGGATCTCGGCCAGCGCGGTTCCTTCACCATCAGCGGATTCGCGCAAGCGTCGCGGGCTTACTTCAATAAAGATCTGAAAGATATTTCCTTGCCCGAAGCGGCATTGCTTGCGGGCATCATCCAGCGTCCCAGCTATCTTTCTCCTTATCGTCATCCAGAGCGCGCGCTGGAGCGACGCAACGTCGTGCTGGACAGCATGGTTGACACTCATGCCATCACCAGGGCCGAAGCGGACGAGGCCAAAGCCACACTGCTCAAGCTTGCGCCTCCGAACGTCGAAGCCAGTGACGCTCCTTATTTTGTCGATCTGGTTCGTGACACGCTGGTCAGCAGGTTCAGCGAACGCGAGTTGAATGAGCAGTCTTACCGTATTTACACCACTCTCGATCCCGATCTGCAGAGAGCTGCCGCTCAAGCGGTAGAAATGGGAACCAAGCTGGTCGATGAACAGGTGAACCAGCGCCGCAGCAAGCGAGTGAAGGTGGGCAAGAACAAATACGAGACCAGGATTGAGCCCGGGCCCCAGGCCCAGGTAGCGTTGGTAGCGATGGACCCGCACACCGGTGAAGTGCTCGCTCTGGTCGGTGGGCGTAATTACGGCTTTAGCCAATTGGATCATGCGGTAGCTAAGCGTCCGACGGGGTCAATCTTCAAGCCTTTCGTCTATGCCGCGGCGATGAATACCGCGGTCACGGGCGCCAATCCGGTGTTCACTCCGGCCTCGATGGTGGAAGACCAGCCAACTACCTTCGCCTACGGCGACTCGATTTATGAGCCTCGGAACTACAAAGAGGAATATCACGGCCAAGTGACTGCTCGTTACGCGCTGGCGATGTCGTTGAACAATGCCACCGTGCAACTGGCGCAGGAGGTTGGATACGACAAGGTGGCCGACTTGGCCAAAGACGCCGGAATCACTTCTGCGAAGGCTACTCCTGCAGTGGCGCTTGGGGCTTATGACGCCACTCCGTTAGATATGGCTGCGGCATACACGGTCTTCGCCAATTCCGGAGTGCGAATCTCTCCGATCCTTGTAAATTCCGTCCGCAATGCGGAAGGCGATGTGGTGGCTGACCTGAAGCCAGAAAAGCGACAAGTATTGGACCCCCGCGTGGCCTACGTCATGACCAGTATGATGGAAGGGGTGATGAACTTCGGGACGGCCTTTGCCGTTCGCCAGCGCGGCTTTACGGCTCCCGCTGCGGGCAAGACGGGGACCTCTCATGACGGGTGGTTCGCCGGCTACACCAGCAACGTTCTTTGCATTGTCTGGGTGGGTTTTGACGACTACAGCGACATTCGGCTCAGTGGGGCGCAAAGCGCCGCTCCAATTTGGGCGGAGTTCATGAAGACTGCAGTGACCCTGCCGCAATACTCCGACGTTCACGAATTCACACAGCCCAGCGGTGTGGTGGACGTTCAGCTCGACAAGACAACGAATCTCCTGGCGACCCCTTCATGCCCGGAAACGTATACGGCAGCGTTTATTATCGGCACAGAACCGACAACGACTTGTGATCAGGGTAGTGGAATCAAGGGTTTCTTTTCCCGCATTTTTGGGCTGGGCGGCGAAAAGCCGCTTCCGCCGCCGGCGGTTGCGCAAGCTCCCCCCCAAGGCGGCAATCAGGCGGATGCGGCAGGGCAAGATGACGCGAACCAGGACGCTAAAAAGAAAAAAGGAATTTTGGGCAAAATTGCGGGTATCTTTAAGGAGGACAAGTCGGCTAACCCTCCACCGAAGCCTCCGGCTGACAGCGGAGACAGTCCTCATTGAGGATCGCGGTTGTCCGGAGTGATGCAGGCGTGAGGCGGTTCGCCTTCTCCGAGGGGTGAGGTTATGAATCGCGCGTGTTTCCTCTTTTCTCTTCTGCTGACTTTTTCGTTGCTTCCCTTGTCGGGTCTGCAGGCTCAATCAAATTCAGAGCTGGTACAGGTGACTCCGCCGCCGATTCGACGGGCGGAACCCCCGAACCCGGACGCAACGGCCGCCGAACTAGAGACCTTGGCTGATCAGTTCCGGGAGCAGAAGGACTTTCTGGACGCGCTTGACTATTTTCGCGCGGCTATCTCCAAGAATCCGAAGTCCCCGACACTCTACAACAAGCTCGGCATCACCGAGCTGATGCTGCAGCATTACAGGCAGGCGAAGAAGAGCTTTGAACGAGCCCTCAAACTCGATCCACAACTGGCGGACGCTTATAACAACCTCGGGGTCGACGAATACGAGCAGCGACGTTACGGGAAAGCCCTAAAGATGTATGACAAGGCCCTAACCCTGAGGCCTGATACCGCCTCTTATTATTCCAACCTCGGTGCAGCTTATTATGCGAGGCAAGACTGGGAGAAAGCGGGTACTGCCTATACCCAGGCCTTGCAGATCGATCCCTCGATTTTTGAGCGAACATCACACCTTGGCGTTGCAGCGCAAGTGCCACCTTCGATGGAGGAGAGGGGCCACTTCGACTACATGGTGGCCAAGATTCTCGCCAAGCAAGGTGACAGCGACCGCTCCCTGCAATATCTGAAACGCGCCATGGAGGAGGGCTACAACCGCATCCAAGACGTGTACAAGGATCCGGACTTCGCGCAGCTGCGCAGCGACACGCGCTTTACCCAGCTTATGGCGTCGCGGCCTCCCGCGATACCGGAGTAAATTGCAGCGGTTCAGCGGCTTGGGATCATTACAAAAATTTACAAGGGAATTCGCAACTTTCGGCAGTTTACGGGTTCGAATAGTACAAAGACTCCTGAAAACACAGGGTGAGTAAGGAGAAACGGTAGCCCATCGGTTGTCGACCCGAGCACGCCCCAAGCAGGCAACCGATGGGCTTTTTGGTTAGCTGTTAGCTGTTAGCTGCTGTCTCCTAGCTTCTAGCTTGGATCGCTAACAGTAATTCGACATACCCGGTTTAATTCGTTTGATTTGAGCTAAAAGCCAGTAGCTAAGAGCGGTTCTTCGGGCTTCTCTCGCAAATGTACTCGCTCACCACCCGTTGCCATTTTTCTTGTGCCCTTAGGATGTATTCAATCGCATCACGGAGAGCGCCATTGCCACCTGCGTGGCGTGTGACATAGTGAGCTTCTTTCCTGACTTCATCCCGGGCATTGGCAACCGCAACGGCAAACCCACAGTTTCGCATGACGGGAAGATCAATCACGTCGTCCCCGACGTAACCGGCTTCGTCGGAACCGAGTCCTTCTTGGCGAAGTATCTGTTCAAAAACGGCCAGCTTATCCTGGATACCCTGGTGGACGTGGTCCAGTTTCAGATCGCGCGCGCGCAGGGCAACGGTTTGTGAAATCCGCTTGGTGATGAGCCCAGTTTTGATGCCTCCAAGACGCGCCAGAGAAATGGCCGCGCCGTCATGGCTGTGAAAGCCCTTGGCCTCGATCATCGTCTGGCTCACGAAGCCGAACCCGCCTTGTTCTTTGTGCTCGGTGGCGTGGTCCTGCGTGAGCGGCTGGATTCCCGCGGGAGCAGGAAAGATGAAAATCTTGCCGTCGGTGAGAACCCCGTCCACGTCAAACAGGAGAAGCTTGATTTTCCTGGCGCGAGCCCTGGCGGACAGTGTTTTAGGCATGAAGGGCGATTCTAGCATCCGGCGATGGCTGGGCCTACGAGCTTGCCTGTCCAGTAGTGGGTTGTTTTGCGGCACTCACTTTTTCTTAAGAAGAGAGCGGGGCCACCAGCTACGAGGCATCCAATGGTGAGCATCGACGACAACTTGCGCCACTAGCCCCGCGAAGAACAGCAACAATAGGAGGAGCGGTGCAACGTAAGCGAGGAACACTCTCATGCTCGGATCATATCATTCAAGAACAGCCCACTGCGGCCTGCCTTCAAGGCGAATGTTTTGCGAAACTTCGCCTCCCCCGCTACAATAGTCCTCGATGTCTTCTCTCCCTTCCTCTCTTGATTGGGCCCATCCTCTCGTCAAGGATTGGTTTGTCCAAAAATTCGGCACGCCGACCGAGCCGCAGGAGCAAGGATGGCCGCATATTCTGGCGGGCCACACAACGCTGATCTCGGCGCCCACCGGCTCCGGCAAAACTCTGGCCGCCTTCCTTGCCTGCATCGA
>DASPSE010000313.1:0-11361 GCA_035624085.1 Terriglobales bacterium | reverse complement strand
GCGGCCTCTTCTGGCAACGACCGGTGCTCGCCTCGGTCTTAACCGTCGCGCTTCTCTCGCTCGCCGGCATTCCGGCAACCATGGGATTTGTCAGCAAGTTCTATGTGCTCGCGGCCGGGGCAGGGGCTTCCGCCTGGTCCTTGATCTTGATTCTCGCAATCACCAGCGTCGCCGGCCTTTTCTATTATCTGCGTATCGTCGTGGCACTCTATTCAGCTCCGCCAGAGCTTGCTTTCGTTCGAGTGACATCCAAGAGCGGTGTGGTTGTAGTGGCCGCGCTCTCAATTCTGTTGATCTGGTTTGGCGTCTATCCTGCGTCGCTGTTCAAGCTGGTACATACAACCGTGGCGCCGCGTGATGCTCGGGATGCGTCGTTCGTAACGAGAACGAACGAATAATGCCATGCCTGTCTTCTGGCGAAAGTGTCAGACGACTGACATTTTCAAGTCCGCTTTCCTGACTTGGGCGCCTTTTGTCTCAACGGCAGGCGTCTGAAACCAACATCGAACTTGGACCGTCGAGTGCAACCAATCGGCGTGGACTCAACCGATGGCCCCTCGACATCGACTTTATGGCTACTTAGCTACAGAAGCGCGGAGCGGGAATCATCGCGTGAAACAAGCAATCCTCATGGCTGCCTCCGTCGCGCTCTTACTCTGTTGTGTAAGTACGGTTGCCGCTGCAGGTCCCTCTTCAATGAGCCAGACCAATATTTTTGCGCCTGAATCCACGCCGGCAAAGTCGATCCTTCACCTGTCAATACTTGTGCTTACTACCACGGGAATCATATTCGTAGCTGTTTCGGGCCTGCTGCTCTATTCAATCTCAAAATTCCGAGCGAGATCGGCAAGTGCGAACAGTGAGCCAGCCCAGGTGTACGGAAGCACACAGATCGAATTGGCCTGGACGATCATCCCAATTTTGATTGTGATCGTATTGTTTGTGGCGACAGCACGAGGCATCCACGAGATACAGGATGCTCCGATGCCCGCGAGTGCGGTGGAAATCACTGTTATCGGCCATCAGTTCTGGTGGGAATACCGGTATCCACAACTTGGCGTGGTGACGGCCAACGAGTTGCACGTCCCGGTGAGTGATCCAGCGCATCCGACGCCGACATTCTTGCAGTTGCTTTCGGCGGATACCGATCACAGCTTCTGGATGCCGGAGTTGGCGGGCAAGACTGATCTCATTCCGAATCACCCCAACCGGATGTGGATGGATCCCGAGCGCACGGGAATCTTTCTCGGTCAGTGCGCGCAATACTGCGGAACGCAGCACGCCAAGATGCTGCTGCGCGTGTCGGTCGATAGCCCGAAAGACTTCGCGGAATGGGTGCGCGAGCAACGGCGACCCGCAATTCGAGACGAACGAGTTGCTGCCGGCAAACGGGTATTCGAAACCACGGCCTGCATTAACTGTCACACCATTAATGGCACAGTCGCCAACGGACGCTTTGGTCCGGATTTGACGCACTTGATGAGCCGCACCACGATTGCCGCGGGTGCGGCACTGAATACGCCCGAGAATCTACGGCTCTGGATCCAAAAGCCGGACGCGATCAAGCACGGTTCCTTGATGCCGGCGATGAAGCTAAGCGATTCGGATCTGGACGCAGTGGTCGGGTATCTCGAAACGCTTCGGTAATGGAGTCCGCAAGGGGAACTAAGAGAAGAGAAACGAAGAACAGCTATGTCATCGAACGCGATCACAATTCCTGGCGTGCAGGCTCAAGAGAAGCCATGGGTGGATACCCTGCATGAGTGGGTCACGACCGTCGATCACAAGCAGCTCGGGATTCTCTACATCGTTTATGCGCTGGTCTTTCTGGTGTTGGGCGGTATGGAGGTTCTCCTCATTCGGATCCAGTTGATGCATTCGCACAACGACTTCGTCTCTCCCGAAGTCTTCAACCGGATGTTTACCATGCATGGCACGACCATGATCTTTTTCGTGGCGATGCCAGTTCTATTCGGATTTGCCAACTACCTCATCCCGTTGATGATCGGTGCGCGCGACATGGCGTTTCCGCGGCTGAATGCCTTCAGTTTTTGGCTCTCGGCTTTTGGTGGTCTTCTACTGTACTTCAGTTTTCTTGGAGGAAGCGGACTGTACGGCGCGGGGAATGCACCGGACGTTGGATGGTGGGCCTACGCGCCCTTAACGGCGCGCGCGTTTTCGCAGGGACACAGCTCAGATTATTGGACGCTCGCGCTCCTGGTCTCCGGATTTGGAAGCATTGGAACCGCGATCAACATTATCGCCACGGTTCTTTGCCTGCGATGCCCTGGCATGAAGCTGAATCGCATGCCCCTGTTCGCGTGGCTCAATCTGGTGATGGCTGGAATGGTTCTGATCGTTATAACCCCGCTCTCGGCAGCGCAGATCATGCTGCTGATCGACAGATATCTGGGAGGGCACTTCTTTGACGCTCAGGCTGGTGGCTCCGCCGTACTCTGGATGCATTTCTTTTGGATCTTTGGCCACCCCGAAGTGTACGTGCTGATCATTCCATGTTTTGCCTTCATGTCGGAAATCATTCCGGTTTTTTCGCGCAAACCAATTTTTGGATATCCGGTGATGGTAGCGGCCACCGTTTGCATCGGGTTTGTGAGCTTGAGCGTGTGGGCGCACCACATGTTTACCGTCGGGATGAACTCGTACGCCAACAGCTTCTTCGCGATTACGACGATGGCGGTCGGCGTTCCCTCGGGGATCAAGATCTTCAACTGGATCGGCACGATGTGGGGTGGGCGGATTCAGTTCAAAACTGCGATGCTGTTCAGCATCGCATTCCTAGTGCAGATCCTCATTTCCGGTTTGACCGGAATCATGTTGGCCTGCGTGCCCTTCGATTGGCAGTTGAGTCTGTCCTATTTTGTTGTGGCGCACTTTCACTATGTAATCGTGGGTGGAATTCTGTTTGCTCTTTTTGGTGCCTTTTATTACTGGTATCCGAAGATGACCGGCCGGATGCTGAGCGAACGTCTGGGCAAATGGCATTTCTGGCTGTTCCTGATCGGATTCCACATGACGTTCGATGTGATGCACATTCCCGGACTGCTGGGGATGCCGCGCCGGATCTACACCTACGAACCCGGGCGCGGTTGGGACACGTTAAACCTGATCGTCTCGATCGGCGCATTCATTCAGGCAGTCGCCATCCTGGTCTTCGTGTGGAATCTCATCAGTTCTTATTTCAAGGGAGCAAAAGCGGGGAACGATCCTTGGGATGGCTGGACGCTGGAGTGGTCTACAAGCTCTCCACCGCCGGCGTACAACTTTGGAACTGTCCCGGTGGTTGCCAGCCGTCGCCCCCTGTGGGACCTGAAACATCCGGAAGATCCGGACAGCCAGTATGAGTGAAGGTAAAAATCAATGAGCGCAGCAGCAATCTCACTTAACGAAATTCCGCGGCCTTGGAATCTCCCATATCGCGGCAAGGTCGCCATGGCCTCGCTGATCATCGCGGAGTCGGCGATCTTTACGATTTTCGTCGTGGCCTACCTCTTCTATATAGGCAAGAGCCTGACCGGGCCAACTCCGCGCGAAGTGCTCGAAACTCCAATTTTCTTTACGATCTGCCTGTTGTCCAGCAGTCTGACCATTCACTATGCGGGAAAACTCCTTCAGAGAGGCGAACGCGGCGCATTCTTAACCTTGTGGTCCCTTACGATTCTGCTCGGTGGTTCGTTTCTGTTTGGAACCGGATGGGAATGGCACCGGCTGATCCATGAACACGGCCTGACGATCTCCACCAATCTCTTCGGGACAACCTATTACTCGCTCGTCGGCCTGCACGCGTTTCACGTCACGGCAGGAATGATCATGCTCTGCATAGTAGCGCTCTTCGCATTCGCTGGCCGGCTTGGCACCGAACACTCCCGTCGCGTAGAAGTGCTTTCCTTGTACTGGCATTTTGTGGATGCAGTTTGGGTCGTCGTTTTTACCGTCGTTTATGTTCTGGGACGCTGAGGCCGACCGAAGAGGAAAAAGCAAAATGGCAACGTTGCTGACAACCGAGCAATTGAGCGAAAGCCGCCAGACTCCACGCGAGATCGAAGTACCGGCGTCGACCGCTTGGCCCTTTGTCCTGGCCTTTGGATGCTCCTTATTATTTGCCGGCCTCGTCACCAGCGTTTCTGTGAGTTTGCTCGGTGCTGTGCTTGCTCTCGCAGGATCGATTGGCTGGTTTCGCGAGGTCCTCCCGCACGAGCACGAAGAGACTGTGCCGGTGGTTGTGGAAGATATTCGCATAACCACGGAACGGCGCGTGGTTGAGCGGGTTCCCGTTCCGGCTTACCAGCGTGCCTGGCTCCCTGTTCATACCTATCCAATTTCGGCGGGCGTGAAGGGCGGACTTGCGGGAAGCGTGGCCATGGCAGTCCTGGCCTGTGCGTACGGCGTGTTGAAAGCCGGCAGCATCTGGTATCCGATCAATCTTCTTGCAGCTGCGGTCTACGCCGAGTCGCTGAAACTCGGGCCAGAACAGCTGTATTCGTTTCATGCGGACAGTTTCGCCATCGCCCTGGGCCTTCACGCTGTCGTGTCAACCTTGGTAGGACTGCTATACGGCGCGATGCTTCCCATGTTTCCGCGCAGGCCGATTGTCCTCGGAGGACTCATCGCTCCTGCTCTGTGGTCGGCGCTGATTTACACCATTCTCGGACTGTTGAATCCACTGCTAGCGAGCCATATTGACTGGCCCTGGTTCATTGCTTCGCAGGTGGGCTTCGGAATCGTGGCCGGTTTAGTGGTCATCCGCCATTCGCCAATGCCCACGCGCGAGAACTTGTCCTTCGCGATTCGCGCTGGGATCGAGGCCCCGGGAATTACTCCACCGCGAGAAGGAGAGACGCGACCGTGAACCGATTTGGCTATCGATGTGCGGCCGCGCTGCTGAGCCTGTTGCTCTCGGCCTGCAGCTCTCCCCTCGGCCGCCCAAGCAGGGATTCGGAAGACCCGGCTCCAAGCGAGATCAGCGACTTCAGCACTCTCTACGCAGAAAACTGTGCCGGCTGTCACGGCACGGAGGGTCGAGGAGGAGCGGCAATTGCGCTGGCTGATCCGGTTTATCTCGCGATAGTTGACGAATCCTCCCTGCGCAAAGTCACCGCTAACGGCGTGCGGGGAAGCTCAATGCCGGCATTTGCACAAAGCGCGGGAGGAATGCTCACCGACAAACAGATCGATGTGATCGCGAGCGGAATTCGATCGCGTTGGAGCCGGCCGGGAATTCTCGACGGAGCTAATCCACCCTCGTACGCGGCGAAGTTTCCGGGAGATGTTCAGCGTGGTGAAGCTTCATACAGAACTTATTGTTCATCATGCCATGGTCTACAGGGGCGAGGTGGACCAAAAGGCAGTGCGATCATCAATGATTCATTTCTGGCGCTGGTGAGCGATCAAGGGTTGCGCACGATTGTCATTGCCGGTCGACCGGAGTTGGGAGCCCCTGACTGGCGCGGAAACGTGCCCGGCAAGCCAATGTCGGATCAGGAAATTACCGACGTAGTTGCATGGTTGGCGTCGCACCGGGTTGAGAACCCCGGTCAACCCTATTCCGTCGCGAATAACGCGCAACATTAGGAGCAGAAGAATGGCCACCAAACCTGCACTTGTCCCGCCGAACAATGCCTCGCCGAAGAATACAACGACCGATGGCACAATTTCTCGACGCGGCTTCTTCATGAAATTGGGAATTCTATTCAATGGCCTTGCTGTGACCATCTTGGCAGTACCGATTGTGGGATTTCTCTTGTCCTCGATCACTCGCGGTCGCGCGAACGGCTATCTCTCCTGGGTGCCACTGGGGAAGGTCAGTGAATTTCCTGAAGGCGAAACGAGGCTGGCTACGTTTCAGAATCCCTACGTCATGCCAACCGATGGCAAGACGGCGGACACAGCCTGCTGGGTACGTCGCATCGCGGGAGAACAATTCCAGGTCTTTGCCGTCAACTGCGCCCACTTGGGCTGCCCGGTCCGCTGGTTTCCACAATCGGGTCTGTTCATGTGTCCGTGTCATGGCGGAGCGTATTACCGGGATGGTTCGCGCGCTTCCGGTCCGCCGGAGCGCGGTCTATTTGAATATCCCTACAAAGTTGAGAACGGCCTGATCACCATCCAGGCTGGCGAACTACCCACGCCGGGAGCCGCCATCGCCGAGCTCACCGGAGAGAAACCGCCATGCGCATGATGATTCAAAAAATCGGCGCCTGGTTCGATCACCGTTTACAGCTCGCAGCGCCGGTGCGCGAAATGGCCGAGCATCGCATACCGCGTAATACCGGCACCTGGTGGTATGTGTTTGGCAGCGGAGCGTTGACGGTGTTCGTGCTGCAAATTGTGACTGGAATTCTGCTCGCGCTGGTTTATGTGCCTTCGGGCGCTGAGGCGTGGAGCAGTCTGCAAGCACTGAATCACGCTGTGACGCTCGGCTGGTTCATTCGCGCGATGCATGGGTGGGGTTCTAACTTCATGGTGGCGCTCGTCCTCATTCACATGGTCCAGGTATTTCTTTTTGGAGCGCACAAGTTTCCCCGTGAACTTACCTGGATCGTTGGCGTCTTTCTGTTGCTAATGACGCTGGGTATGGCATTCAGTGGGCAGGTGTTGCGCTTCGATCAGGATGCTTATTGGGGATTGGGAATCGGAGCGTCAATCTCGAGCCGCGTTCCTATCTTAGGTCCCTCCATTGTGAGATTGATACTGGGCGGTCCCATCATTGCCGGTGCGACTTTGTCCCGATTCTTCGCGCTGCATGTGTTCGTAATTCCGGGATTGCTGATTGGCCTCGTGTGCCTCCATTTGCTGATGGTGCTGAAGCTCGGCATTAACGAATGGCCGATGCCGGGACGTATTGTACGGCGCGCAACCTACGAAGCCGAATATCACGAGCTTACGAAACGGGATGGTGCGCCCTTCGTTCCCTACGCCATTTGGAAAGACATGTTCTTTGCGGCGTTCATGATCCTCGCGGTTGCCGCGTGCGCATTGTACTTCGGCCCGTTCGGGCCAACCGGAAGGCCGGATCCCACGATCATCCAGACTGTTCCAAAACCCGATTATTTTTTCTTGTGGCTCTACGCCTTGCTCTCGCTGCTTCCGCCCTCGCTCGAAACACCAGTACTGCTGATCGGACCCGTGGTGGTCATCGCCGGTCTGCTGCTTCTTCCGTTTCTTTCCGGCGAAGGCGAAAAAAGTTGGAAGCGACGGCCCATCGCGGTTTTGACCGTGTCGTTGATCGCGATCGCATTAGGGACGTTCACCCACCTGGCCACGTACACGCCCTGGAGTCCGCACATGAATGCATGGAGTGGCGATCCCGTGCCGGATCCGTTCATACATGGCACGACCGCACTGCAGAGGCAAGGCGCTTTGGTATTCCAGGTCAAGCAATGCCGGAACTGTCATTCACTTGGAGAAAGTGGCGGACAACGGGGACCCGCTCTCGACAGCGTGGCCGTGCGGCTGACACACGATCAGCTCATTCGCCAGGTAATTCAAGGCGGAGGTAATATGCCCGCCTATGGAAAGAACTTGAGTCCGGCGGAGACAACGGCGCTGGTCGCGTTTCTTGAGACGCTGCACCCCAAGGGACAGTCGCCCGCACGCGATGCTGCACTCGATGTGGCACTCAGCGATGAGAAACAACCTGGTGCGAAACCGTAGGAGCACGGTCCCCATGCCACATCTCCATCACGCTGCGTTGGGATCGTCCCGATCAGTGCTTTTCACTCTGATTCTCGTTCTCACGGCGCTGGCTTACCTGCGAGGATGGCTCTCTCTTCGTTCCAGTCTCGTAAAACGTGATTCGGTTTCGCGCGCCTTCAGTTTTCTGATTGGATTGCTCTTGATCTGGGCCGCGGTCGCCTCGCCAATGGCTGCGCTCGACCACGAGTTGCTCACCGTCCACATGCTGCAACATCTTTTGCTCATGACGCTCGCTCCTCCGCTGATCTGGCTAGCTGCTCCCGTCGGTCCGGTATTAGATGGTTTGCCGCGATTTGTAAAAAGTCTGCTGGTTCCATTGTGGCAGTCCCGGGTGACGACGACGCTCGCGAACACACTGGGAAGCCCCAAATTCGCCTGGCTCGCAGCCTGCGCCGCCTTGGTTGGATGGCATATTCCGACATTCTTTGCGCTAGGAATTCAATCGGCAGGATGGCATCTGTTCGAGCAACTATCCTTTCTTGCGACCGCCCTTCTGTTCTGGTGGCCGGTGGTTCAACCCTCAGCAGGCCCATCGCGGCAGGACCTCTCGATGATCTTGTACCTCTTTTTTGCCACGTTGCCCTGCGACATCCTCTCGGGATTTCTGGTTTTTTCTGATCGTGTGGTTTACCCGATGTACTTTTCGTCGTCACATTTATTAGGTTTTTCCCCTCTGGTCGATCAACAGTGCGCTGCTGCATTGATGTGGACATGCGTCACAATCGTTTACTTTGTGGCCGGAGCGATCTTAACAGTGCGTCTTCTCTCGCCCCAAAGTCTTTCTCAGGTCGGCTTAGTGCAACCAAAATTGGGTGGAACAGCGATTGGCCAAAGAGCTTCACAGAGCCTGGAGGCCGTTTGAACGTGGCGAGTGAACCCATTCTCACGGCATTCGACCTGCCAGTCGCCAAGCGCAGTCGCTTTTGGGATTCAAAGATCTGGTTCGACTACTTGGCACTTACAAAGCCGGAAGTCAACCTTCTGATAGTGGTCGCCACTTTTGCCGGCTTTTACTTGGGCCGCGCCTCCGCCGGGCACGATTTTCCATTCCTGCAATCCATCAATACAGTGCTGGGGACGTTACTTGTCGCTAGCGGAACAGGAGCCTTGAACCAGTACACCGAGCACCACTTCGACGCGCAAATGCGCCGCACCGCGCGCCGGCCGCTGGCGGCCGGTCGCCTCAAGCCTTCGGCGGTTTTATGGTTCGGGATCGCTTTAGCGGTTCTGGGAACTGTTTATCTTGCCGCTGCAGTCAGCTTACTTCCGAGCCTGCTGGCGCTGGGCACGTTGTTGTCTTATTTGTTTTTGTACACTCCGCTCAAAAGGAAGTCGCCGCTGTGCACTCTGGTCGGAGCAATTTCGGGCGCCATGCCCCCGCTGATAGGGTGGGCTGCAGCATCTGGCCGGCTCAGCTTCGGGGCATGGATACTCTACTCCCTGCTGTTCTTCTGGCAGTTCCCGCACTTTATGTCGATCGCTTGGATGTACCGCGAGGATTATGCCCGTGCCGGTTATTTGGTGCTGCCGCATGACGAGCATACCAGGGTCCGTCTTGTGAACTGGCAAACCCTGTTGCCGCTCCTGTTATTGGTGCCCGTCAGTTTATTCCCGGCCTTGACCAGCAAATCGGGTGCAGCTTACTGCATCGGTGCCGCGCTCCTATGGACCGGCTTTTTGCACTACGGCGCACGGTTTGCCCTTCGCAAATCCAATTCTTCGGCGCGACAACTACTTGCAGCGTCGATCATTTACCTTCCATCACTATTTCTACTGATGATGCTTCTTGAATGACTGCAATGGCCGATAAATCTGGACAGCCGGATAAGCCAAAACCATTGAAGCTGATCCCTGATTTCCTGGGTGAGGATCGGCATGAGTTTGTAGCAAAACTCGCTTACCACTATTGGGAGGACAGAGGCCGGCCCTTCGGTTCGCCTGAGGTCGACTGGATCCGAGCGGAACAAGCTGTGTACTCAGCGTTGCTAGCGTCAGGTTTAATTACACAATCCGCGGATGACCCTCGGCGTATGGCAGAAAAGATTTACAAATGATGCACCATCGATGTCGGGCGACCAGTCTTTCCGGCTAGTTCAACCGGAGCAGGACAACCACGGATCTCGGCGCAACGAGATAACTTAGCTTTTTCAGGGGTTCACCCGAGCTCGAGAAATCGTTTGGGGTTGGCAACGAAGTGTCAACGATTCTAGTCCACTCTGATGCGCTACCTTCCTGGATCTGAAACGGCAAGTTTTCCCAGTAAGCATTGATCATCACGTAGATGTCCTGGTCATTTTGAGATGCGCCGTGGAGGCAGAACGCCACGCTGTGGGAATCTGGGGACAAATCCGCAGCTGCGCCAGTCCCGTACCAGTCGATATCTTCACGCCAAAAGCGGCTGCGACTCAGCGTCGGGTGGCGCTTGCGGAAGGCGATCATGCTCTTGAAGAAGCGGAAAATATCCTGATTGGACTCGAGCTGCGACCAGTCAAGCCATCCCGTTATGTTGTCCTGGTTATAAGGATTGTTGTTCCCGAATTGCGTATTCAGGAATTCGTCTCCAGCTCGAAACATCGGGGTTCCGTTCGACAGCATAAGCAAACAGAAAAAGTTCTTCACCTGCTTCCGGCGCAACGCCAGCACTTCGGCAGGGGCGCCTTGATCGCCCTCATGTCCGCAGTTCCAGCTGTAATTGTCGTTCATCCCGTCCTGGTTATTTTGTCCGTTGGCCCAATTATGCTTCTCGTTGTAAGACACCAGATCGTACAGCGTGAAACCATCGTGCGAGGTGACGTAATTGACGCTCTGATAGGCGTGATACGCGGCGTCGCGGTTGTCGGGGAAAAAATCGTCGCTCCCGTAGATCCGCCGCATCAAGTCGGGAACCATTCCCGCGTCGCCTTTCACAAATCGGCGTACATCATCGCGGAACCGGCCGTTCCACTGGAGCCACGTGATGCCGGGAAACCCTCGTCCGAGTTGGTACGCTCCCGTGTCCCAGGGCTCAGCGATCAGACGTAACGGGCCCAACTCCGGATCACCGGCAATTTCTGCAAAAATCGGTGCGTGCCCCCAGTTCAGCGATCCATCGGCATTGCGGCTAAACACCGAGGCCAGATCGAAGCGGAAGCCGTCGATGTGCATCTCTTCTTTCCAGTAACGCAGGCTGTCCATCACCATTTTGCGCACGTGACTCCTGCCAAAATTCAAGGTGTTGCCTGTACCCGAGTAATTCGCGTACGGGTTTGCCGGATCGGAGGTCATCATGTAATAGCTTGCGCTGCCCAACCCTTTGTAGCTGTAGATCGGGCCTCGGTGATCTCCTTCGCAGGTGTGGTTGTAGACAACATCGAGCACGATGCCGATCCCCGCCTCATGAAACGCCTTGACCATGTTCTTGAATTCCAGGTGCTCTTCGTCGTGGTCACTCGCGTATTGCGCGTGGGGAGAAAAAAAATTCAGAGGCATGTAGCCCCAGTAGTCACCTTCCTGAGGATCGCGCTGGAATATTGGCATCAACTCGACCACAGTCACGCCGAGATCTCTTAAATAAGGAATCTTGTCGACTAGTCCCGCATAAGTCCCAGCCCGCGACAGCTCCACACCGGAGTTCGGATTCTCGGTGAAACCTCTCACGTGCAGTTCGTA
>DASPSE010000310.1:0-31545 GCA_035624085.1 Terriglobales bacterium | reverse complement strand
ACCACATCGAACTGGACTTGCTGACCTTCTTGCAGGCTGCGGAATCCATTTGCCTGGATGGCCGAGAAGTGTACGAACACGTCCTCCCCATTCTGGCGGCTGATGAAACCATAACCTTTGGCGTCGTTAAACCACTTTACTGTTCCTGTTTCCATGGTGTTGCTTTGTTCCTTTTTCTTTTAGATGTGCGCTGAATTACTTGCTGGACTTCTGCAGGCAGGTCACGCCGGTTAGCGGGAGGTACTGGAAACTGCAAAAAACCGCGAAGTTCAAACGCAGGAGTATTGTACCTCATCAGGTCAACCCAAGGCTATCATTACTTTGGTGGACGACTTGTAACGTCCGCGTTATCAGTCGATTGTATCGTGCTCGTGCTAGGGGAGACGCCGCCCAGCTCCAGCCCCTGCGCTGGCAACTTTTCAAAATTCCCGTCATCATTAGGAGCATGCGGTTTCGCCTGGTCACAATTCTGCTTCTGCTGTCCTCCGTCTCCCATGCCGACGTCATCCAAACCGTCAAGTTAGCGTTATTTCAAAACGACTTCTCGAGGGCAAATTCCGAACTACAGACCTACCAGGCCCAGCACGGGACCGATGCAGCGTATCTCGAAGCCCAGTCCTGGGTGGCACGGGCTTATCTTTCAGCCAACCAACTTGATCAAGCAGAAAATCTGGCGAAGCAGACTGAGTCGCAAGCTCACCAGCTTCTACAGCGCCGAGCTCTCGATGCCGAACCGCATCTGCCCATGGCTCTGGGCGCGGTGCTGGAAGTGCAGGCGCAGGCGCTTGCCCTTCGGGGACATAACGCGCAAGCTGCTGCTTTGCTTCGCCGCAATTTGGCGACCTACCGTACCACCTCGATCCGCGCCCGTCTGCAGAAGAATCTTAATATGCTCGGGCTGGCCGGGCAGCCCGCTCCGGCGTTGAGCACCACGCAATATCTCGGCATCCGACCTACACCACTCAGCCAGTTGAGAGGCTCTCCTGTTCTTTTGTTCTTCTGGGCTCACTGGTGTGCCGACTGCAAGCAGGAGGGGCCGGTCATTACTCAACTGAACTCCGAATTTGCCGGCAGAGGACTGAAGGTCGAAGCGCCAACGCAGCTTTACGGCTACGCAGCTTATGGAGAAGACACCGCGCCGAAAGACGAGCTCGCCTACATTGGACGCGTCTGGCAGCACTATTATCCCGGACTGCAGGAAGTTCCGGTTCCCGTTAGCAAGACGAACTTCGATAACTACGGCGCAAGCACAACGCCGACACTGGTTCTGCTGGACCGTAGCGGACGCGTTCTTCTCTACCATCCCGGTCTGATGTCTTACGAGGAATTGCGCACGGCCATTGAAAGGGTAATGTAACGGATTCTTAAGCGTGGTCGTGACCGCTCGCGCTACTGCAGCTTTGCGTACTCCGCTCTTGCCTGCTGAAGGATTGGAACGTCGGGATCGGCATCCTTCCACAATGTCAGGAAATCCTGGTAGGCTGCCCGCGCCTTCACTTGATCGCCCGCTAACGCGTAGGCTCGCCCCAGTCCAAGATGCGCCAGCGCACCCACCATGCGGTTGATGACCAGGCCACGGGAATCAGCAATCTTCTGAAACTCGCCGGCCGCCTGTTTAGGGTCATGAGCCATCAGGTAAGCTTGCCCGCGCAGGTACGGCGGATACATGACGCTACCCCAAATTCCAGTTGAAAGCTCGTAGGGCAATGCAGTCTGCAACAAATCCAGCGCGCGCCCATAATTCGCCTGCCGCAACTCCACGCTGGCTTCGATTGCGGGCAGCCAGAGACTGTTGACCAATGTGTCGCTGGGATATTTTTTCCGCAGATCTTCGATCATGCTCCGGCTTCGGATGGCGTCGCCGGCTCGAGACAGCGTCAGTGCCGCCTCCACCTGGATATCACGGTTCATTGCAAGTGCAAGACCGGCATCAAGGTCTCGTCGCGCTTGGTCGATGTCGCCGGCCTCTGCCTCTTGAAGCGCCGTGTCCAGGTAATAACTCGCCGCCGTCTCAGCGTCGCCATTGTTCCCGGCCGCTTCCACCGCGCGCCGCATCCATTCACGACCTCGTCTGAATCGGCCGTGATACGCCTCGGTGTCGGCTTGGCTCTGAAAGATTTCATCCGCTTCCGCTGGCTTGTCGGCGGCTGTGGCGACGATGCGCTGCATTTCGCCCGCATCGTCCTTGACAAACGCCAGCAGGTAACGACTCAGCACGATTTGGTCGGTCTCCAGATGATGGGCAACGGCATCGTCCAAGGTGCGCTTTGCCTCGTCAAATCGATTCAGATGACGGTACGTGGATGCGACGTTACCGTAAGCATTGGCCGAACCAGGGTCCATGCGAAGTTGCTCAAGCGCTTCCTCCAGGCCCTTTTCCATCTGGCCCAGGCTTTGGTAGATCACCATCAAGTTGGTGTGGGGAATCACGTCGTTCGGATACGTTTGCTCCCAAAGCTCATAGACTTGCGCTGCCTTCAGCTCTTCCCCGGACACGAAATCGAAATAATGCGAATCGATGTAAAATCTCTCCCGTTCGGAGACACGCTCTCGCAACCCGTATGCCTGTTGGGTATAACGGCTCGCCAAGGCCGGTTGGCCCTGGTTCCAATAACTGTTGCCCAGGCGGGCGTAGGCCATAGCGAAATTTGGATCCAATTCAATCGCCCGCTTGAAAAAAGGGATGGCCGCTGTATCACCCTTTTCATTACGGGCCCTGATCCCCGCACTGTACGCCTGCAGGGCCTCCAGGGAAGAGGTCGTGGCCTGCTCCACGGGCGTGTCGTACTTCTGAACCGAAGCCAGCGATTCCCCAAGCTGCTTTCGCAGCCTTGTGGAAGCTGTGCCCAGAGCGTTCAGCACTCCCTCGCGGCTGGCAGCCTCTACTTGCTGACCGCCGAGCGAGTCCCCGTGCTGGCATTCCAACGCTTCCAACCCGATCGCATAATGGCTGCCCAGGCTGGCAATCGACCCGGTTAACACCGCCTTGCTCTGCGAACGCTGGCAGACCTCGCGCGCCAGCTCCGTGGTCAGACGTGTGTCCTTGCTTCTTCCCATGAACTTGAGTTCCTGGTTTACTTTCTGATCGGAGAGAACATTGAGAAATGGCGACTGCTCCAGTTGCATCCTCAGCGCTTGCTTCAACGTTTCGTCGAAGACTGGCTCACCGGTGGCGTTGTCGAAGTCGGCGAGAACGATAGTGTCTTTTCCGCTCAGCTTTGGCGCCTGCCGAGAGCGCCACCACAGCCCTCCACCAATCACCGCCACGATTAACACTAGCGCAGCAATCACAATCTTCAGCCAGCTAGCTTTTTGTCTGGAGTCCGTAGCTTGAACAGCCGCCGACGGCCCCGATCTGAGCTCGGCTGGTTCCGAACCGCTGCGGGGGCGTTCAAGCACCGGGGTTGAGGCTGGCAAGCCGCGGTCGTCAATCTCCGCCACAACCGACCTACGCCCGGATTCACTATCCCGCTTTAGCCGTTGCAAATCGGCGCGCATCTCCGCCGCACTCTGATAGCGGAGATTGCGGTCTTTCTCGAGGGCTTTGGCAATGATGTCGTCCAATTTAGGCGGAAGGTCCGGGTTTAGGCGCAAGGCAGGGAGCGGATCGCGCTCCAGAATGGCGTGATAAATCACGCCTGAGCTTTGGCCGCGGAAGGGCAGCGAGCCCGTGGCCATTTCGTAGAGAACCGCTCCAAAAGAAAACAGGTCCGTGCGCGCATCGAGTTCCTTGGCACGCACTTGCTCGGGAGACATGTAGGCCACCGTGCCCAAGGTGGTGCCGGGACTGGTCAGGTGGTCGGGATCCGTCTCGTCGGTGGTCACTCCCGAACTTCCTGCCAGCCTGTCGCGCGGGCCGGTGACTTTCGCCAATCCGAAGTCAAGGATCTTGGCGTGGCCGCGTTTGGTGACGAAAATGTTCGCCGGCTTTATGTCTCGATGAATGATGCCCTCGGTGTGAGCGGCATCGAGAGCATCGGCGATTTCGATTCCCAGGGCCAGCAGCAGTTCCGAATCCAGCGGCCGCCCAGCGATGCGGTATTTGAGCGTCATTCCCTCAAGAAATTCCATGGCGATGAATGCTCTGCCATCCTGTTCGCCGATGTCGTAGATGGTGCAGATGTTGGGATGGCTGAGAGCCGACGCAGCCTGCGCCTCACGTTGGAAGCGGGCTAAGGCCTGGGGATCCTGCGCCACGTCGGCGGGCAGGAATTTCAACGCGACAAAGCGGTGCAGGCGTGTGTCCTCCGCCTTATACACCACGCCCATGCCGCCGCCTCCGAGTTGCTCCAGGATGCGGTAATGCGAAATAGTTTGGCCGATCATCGCTGCCTTAGGGTCGTTGGTTGGCAATCTTAGGAGGAGTCAGACGCTAAGTCAAAGCGCATGTGGGGCTACGTATGGCGACTGCACAACTGCTATGCCCCTCCGGAAAACGGGTGTGGCCGGATCGAAATCGGGGGAAACCGGAATCGAGATCGGCGCAGGCGCGGGCGGGCCAACAAACGGCGCACACTTACGATAACGCCTGATAACAGACGTTACCCACGCAATCACCTTCGGCTTGATGCAGGAGTAGGCCGCCCGAGACCGAGCGGCAGCTCTGTACCTTCCGTTTGCTACTGCTTCTACTGCGGCTGGGCAGATGGCTCTCTCAATGACGACACGGGAGCCGGTTGAGCCTGCAGGGGAACTTTGGGAGTGAGCTCCGGCAGAACCGGGGTTGGCGGCGCTGACTTCATGACGCCCTCCCTGGTTTTCGCCCGCAGCTTTGCCTGCCGCTGCCGCATCTTATTCACCTGGTCGGTTATATCTTCCATGCGCGTGCTCTCGTAGCCCCGGCGCTTGGCCACGATGCGATAATCGAAGGATATGCTGGATACCCCGCCGCCCAGTTCACGGACTTCAAATCCGCTGGCTGTCTTTCTGGCGACGTAGAGACCCTTGCAGTCGCCATTCGGAGTCAGGAAGACGTGGTAAGCTTGGCCCGTATTGACGGTGGATGCGAAGGTTGGGTCGAGCGAGATCTTCGCGCTGCCGCCAGAAAGTTGGCCCGATCCGAAATCTTCGAACCAATTCTCCGGCGAGGCGACGCCGTAGAGTTTCACCTGCCGCCCAGCGGCGGCCCGGACGCTCGGAGTGATAGAGCCACTACAGTTCAGATCGCCGTTCACATTGATCTGGCAGCCTCCGGCATCTTCCAACCCGCTTCCTCCGAATGCACTAAAGACTAAAGCTCCGGCCGTCGCAGAATCGTTTTGCACCAATAAAGTGGATGTGTTCGTGTCAGTCCCGGTGGAATTTAGGGCCCAAATTGCCGTATCGTCATCCGCCGTGCCCAATACCCCGACTCCTTCACATGACCCCGGGCACGGATCGCCCCAAACTCCGGCTCCCTCGACGAAATAGTTACTGCCAATGGCGCTGATGGTGCTGCTGGTCCCGGCCACTCCCGCAGAATAGGGCGCGATCGGCTGCACAACGCCGTGGACACCGTAAAGTTTATTGTTTACGAAGTCGATGAAGGTGCCGGTGGCGGTCCCGTAGACACCGGCGCTGCCGCCGCCAGTTGTGCTGTTGGTGACTCCGTACACCCCGTAGGTCGTCCCGGTGAACGAAGAAGTGGAGCTGGCGTTCCCGTAGACCCCGGTGGAACCGCTGGCAAGACCACTGCTCTGGCCATAGACGCCATAACCGCCGCTCGAAAGGTTCACACCGTACACACCCTCGCCGGTCGCGCTGTTCGATGTGCCGTTGACACCGCTGGAGAAGTTGCCGGCGCCATTCACATCCAACGTGTAGGCGGGAGTCGTCGTGCCAATTCCCACACTGCCGCTATTGGTGACTGACAAGCGCGGCGTGAAGTCGGTGTAGAGGTCGATGCCATTTTGGTTGACCGATCCCGTCCGGTCGGAAGCGATGGCTTCCCCAGTATTTCCGCTACCGAAACGGATGGCCGGGGTATAGCTACCCGCGTTGAGACCGCTGAAGTCAACTCGCGTATCCCCGGTAAAGGCACCGCTGCCCTTCACTTCCACTGTGCTCCCCGACTGGTACGCCAACGAATCGAGAATCGTCGAGGCCCCGTTGAAGAGCGCAAGATAGCCAGCTTTGCCCCCCGTTGTGGTCACGTCGGTGGTCGATGCCGGCAAAGCACTTTGCTTGGTGGCCGAGGCAGTGGTGTAGGCCGCGGCAACCCCGTTCTGCGGTGCCGCCAGCACAAAGGCCGAGGGCGGGAGCCCACCGATCGTCGCCGCATCGCCAGCCTTCAGTGCGTAAGGCACACTTAACAGCAAAATGCGCGGTTGTTCCGCCTGCTCGGCGATCTGCACTCCCAGCCAGCGTGCTTCCCCCGTAGTAAACAACGTTGCCGGAACTCCGTTTGGCTTGGTGATGCCCAGCTGCACCGAGTAGTGCCCGGTGGAGTCGAGCTGAACATTATTCTGCGTCTCCGTCCACAGTGGTTCACCACCTTGCTGTCCGTTGTAGAGCGAGAAGGTGATGTTCACCACGCCACTCAAGCTATTGCCGCCTTCGTCGGTGGCGACATTGGAGAACTGAATCAACGGCGGTGGCACTTGAGCGGAGACAGGGTCGCTGCCTGGGACCTGGGCGGCCACGGAAAGAACTAACGAGAAGAATCCAACTATCATGCAATTGATGCGGCGCTTCATGGGAGATATCTCCTTTGGGAATTGAACCTTTGGTTCCAGAATGGTGCCGAATGCTCTAAGAAAGAAGCCAGGACGGAAATGACAGTCCCGGGGCACCAGAGAAAGAGTAACTATCCCTAATTGTGCGACAGATTATGTTCCGTGGTTGGTACCGTGTCAATCTGCAAATAGTTGCAGTCGAAGGTGGAAGCAAAGGCAAGTCAATGAAAGCCGTGGGGCTGGCGGTGTCTCAAAGGGATTCTGTTGAAAATCGCCATCACACTCATAACCGCTCAATGAGCGAATCGCCTGGGTACAACTGGTACTGTTTCAAGACCCGAGGCGCATTGACTGCCATTCGGGCATATCTCAGAGGGGACAGGCACAGCAATTTTCAATCGCAAGAAACGGCAGAGGAGTGCGCTCGGAGATTGTGGAGAAGATCCGCTTACCGTCCGCGCTTGGCGTAGCCTTGCTTCTACGGCTATGTGCTGCCTGCGGCAACACCAGGCGCAGACTGGTGCCGCCACGACTCAAGGCTCCCACAAAGTCGTGAGCTGCGAAAAAGACTTGGAGTCTGTTCGGTGTATCGCAGGCTCGCTTTTCTTTTGCGAGCGGAGAATTCTCTCATCGCCTACTTCGCCTGCAGCGAGGCGACGTACCTCGCGATATTGTGCATTCGCTGTACGGATACGCCCCGGCGCTCTTGATCAAGCGAAGAAAACAATAGGAACCAAATGGGCATATCCGCCGACCCATGGGCGGGAGTCGATGTTGGCGTTCCAAATTGCAGGACCGAATAAAAATGGTCGTAGGGAAACTTGCCTCCGTAGCGCTTAGCCAGTGTCGTCAGGTTTGGCGGGTTGACCTGACATGCAGATGCAGCGGGACCCCTTCCGTCAGCCTTCGGTCCGTGGCAAGCGGCACAATACTCGTGGTACATCTCCTGACCCGATGCCCATGAAGTGCGCTTGATGCGAACCTGGTTAATGTTCGTCTCTTGGGCTGCACCCAAAACACACAACGAAAGCAGAACTGCAATCGTTAAGGTTGAGTTGCGCACAGCAACCTCCGGATTTTGTCCTCCACCTTATTGCAGCCCAGAGCTGAGTTGCTTGCGATGAACTGCGTCACGGATAAGTGTGATAATCATCACTCACGCATGCTTAGGATTTTAAGAAGAAATTGCCGCTGGCGGATTAGCGTTTGCGGAATACTTCGAACACCAAGTTGAAGAGCTGCACGAGCGTAATGCCGATCGCGGCGTACACGGCGATCTCCAGCCTGCGGCCGGCTTCCTGAGTGCCTTTCAACAAGTCTCTTACCTCGCCGGTCGTGTGGTAAAGCGTATCGGCGAGCTGCTCGAAATGCTCGGTGGAAGCCCGCAGCCGTTCCAGCACGCGGGAGGTGGCGGAGAGAGCTGTGGCCATCTGCTCGCCGTTGCGAATGTCGAGCTCAGTCTTGCAAGCCAGCCACCAGTTGCTGCCCGGAGGGCTGTCGTACATGCGCTGGCGAATTTCTTCATAGGATCGAGTCCGCAGCAGCTGCACCAGCGCCTGCACGGTGTGCGGTTCTTTGACCTGCTCTGACAGGGGAGCCATCGAATACCGACTGTACCAACCGGTCACACGAACCCTGAGATACCCAAAGTCCATGTCCTGGAGGGAAATGCAGCTACAATCTTAAGTTTCATGCTGTTGGGACGGATGATCGATCTGCTGCAGCCATTCCTCGCTTCCCCGGCGCTGAGTCCCGAAGAAGCCGCGGTTCTGACCGACACACAACTCCAACAACTCTCCACTTATCTTGATCTCCTGCTCCGCTGGAATGCGCGCATCAATCTCACGGCGGTGCGGGAGCCGGAGGCGATCGTTACCCGTCATTTCGGTGAGTCTTTGTTTGCGGCGCAGCATTTGTTCCGACCAGCTGACCTTGCAGCGGTTCAGCCGTTGTTGGCGCATCCCCGGGTCTTCGATGTCGGCTCCGGAGCCGGCTTTCCGGGGTTACCGATCAAGATCTGGGCGCCGCACGTCGAGCTCACGCTGATCGAGTCAAACCATAAGAAAGTCACGTTCTTGCGTGAAGTCATCCGTGGGCTCGCACTGACATCTGCTGAGGTATTTTCCCTACGAGCCGAAATTTTTCACGGCCAGGCCGAGGTTGTAACTCTGCGTGCAGTGGAACGCTTCGAGCGTTCCCTTCCCGTTGCGGCGCGTTTGGTTGCTCGGGGCGGACGGCTCGCACTTCTCATAGGTGAAGGCCAAGCCGCACACGCACGAAAACTTACGCCGAACTTCCGTTGGCAGGATCCCGATCCAATCCCTCTGTCGTCTAAGCGGGTGCTCCTGATGGGAATCAGGAACTCATCCGCCGCCTGAACACAAAAAGCAGCCCGTTCTCCAGTGCAGCCGTTCAAATTACGGCTGAGGGGCTAGCACCGGTCACGGCGAAGACTTCGGCGACTTCTCGCTCGGCGGTCTCCAGAAATGTGCAGACCACAGCAGGATCGAATTGCGTTCCCATACCGGCGTTGAGCCGTCGCGCCGCCTCTTCGTGCGCAAGGCCCTTGCGATAGCAGCGATTGGAGATCATCGCGTCGTACGCATCGACCACCGCTACGATGCGTGAGCCAATCGGAATTTCTTCGGCTTTCAGCCCGCCGGGATAGCCGCGTCCGTCGAAGCTTTCGTGATGATGCAAGGCGTAAAGGCTGGCTTTATCAAATCCCGGAAACAGACGCAAAATGGACCAACTGTATTCCGGGTGCTTGTTCATCAAAGCGCGTTCTTCGTCGGTCAGCTTGCCTTCTTTCCGCAGGATGGCGTCCGGAATCCCGATTTTGCCGATGTCGTGCAAAAGAGCAGCTACTTCGAGCTGATAGAGGTCGGTTTCAGGAAGTCCCAGCTTTCGTGCGACCCGCACGGCCCACTCCGCGAGACGCGTGCTGTGGATCCCAGTGTTGAGGTCGCGCAGATCGAGCAACTGATTGAACCCGCAAACTACTGACCTAAGCAGAGAGCGCTGTTGTTCCTCTAGTTCCTTCACGCGCAGCCAGTCGCACGCGGTAGTAAGTGCCGGCGGAAACGTATCACTCATGGCTGCCATCGTGGTCCTCGAGTTAGTTCAGCCCCAGGCTGTTGACCCAGGCCTGCGTGGCCAGGTAGGTGTCCAGGCGGCCGTTGCCCATTTGTGGATCAGAAATCGAATCAGCGTGCGCCAGAGCGTTCGCAGCTTGCGGCTCCCAGCTGGGTGCGCTGGCGCTACCCTGTAATGAGAGATTGAGGTTCACCGAGCCCAGCGAGAGGTCAACTCCTGAGCTGACTTGAGCGTTGGCCATCGAAACCAGCAGCGCGGTTTCGCCCGTGACGAATGGCGTGCTAAACGAAGTTCCCCAACCCGCCGCGTAGGTGGCGAACGGATATGTGGTCATTACACCTTCACCAGGCGCGGCAAGCCATACCGGCGGCGCTCCGTAGTTGGAAAAGGTTGAAGGAGTGTCAGTATTGCTGGTTGAGGCGACGTCGATGACTCCCTTAAGCGCGGCGGGATAAACAGTGGCTTGCTCACCGCTGTTACCGGCGGCGGCGACGCAAATCACGCCACTGGTGGTCGCATAGTTGACTGCATTCGCCAGCTCTTGCGAATAACTTGTGTAGTTGAAACTCATGTTGATCACCTTCGCACCGTTTCCGACCGCATAGTAAATGGCGCGGAGGATGTCCGAGTCGTAGCCTTGGCCGCTTGCCTGGAATGCCTTTAGAGGCATGATTTTGGCTTGTGGAGCGACGAGGTGAATGATCCCGGCGGTCATCGTACCGTGGCCGAAGGCCTCGTATGGCCCGCCATCAAGCACGGCGACGGTGGACTGATCGAGAACCGCAACCGTCGATTGGCTGACCTGCGCAGTTTCGGTTCCATCTCCGTCGAGAACCGCAACCGTGGACTGGCTCACATCACTCATTTCCGAGCCACCGCTCTGATTGCGCGTGAAATCGTACCCAGGCAGCAATGAGTTCTTGAGCACCGGATGGTTCGGATCGACCCCGGTATCAATGTCGGCCACAATCACGCCCGAACCGGCCGTATTGAACGCGGCTTGCGTTTGAAGAGTGCGGACGAGCTGATTGCCCGTCTGGAAGACATAACCGTGCCAAACCGTGGTTCCGTAGTAAGTGTACGGCGCTTGATCGAAGAGATATGCCGGAGCGCTCCCCGCAGAAGCGGCTTGAGTTTGGACAATCTGGTCAGTTTCGACCGAAACCAGACCCAGGACATTAAGGTTCAGCAGGGGGACCAGGGGAGCCAGTGACGAGGGCACTTCAATCATGAACAACTGCCCTTGAGGGTCACCTAAGCTTTCTACCGTCGAGCAACCAAGCAGGGCGCAGAGATTCAGAATCCCCGTCAGGCCGAGACTGTCCCTCACCACGAGGCGCGTCTGCGACGGTGACGCCGGCGAGCTTTGCGCCGCTAAACTCTGCGCTCCGAAACACAGAAGCAACAGCAGCGCGAAAAACACGCGGAAAGCCTGGAAATGGCGAGCATTGTGATTGGTGGACTGACGCTTTCTCATTGGATTCCCCTCCGACCCGGCCATCCAGAGCGCATTTCTCGTTCGGTCGAGTCTACGAAAAAGTTGAGTTTTGCAACACTTACACCAGTAATTCTCTGTGGTGACTTTGCGGCCATTACCAAGGGGGACGATCTAATCCAAGTCTTTTCTTTCTAGCTGAGCTCCATAGAGGGGGAGAACAATCTCGTTTTGCCGATCCCGGCCAATCGAAACGCAAAGTCCGCCGGAGGCCGAGAATTCAAGCTGAAATTCGCCAAATCGATTGGTACAAGCTTGGGCAATCACTAGCTTTCCCTCCTGTAGGCGTACGGCCACACCCTGGGCGGCTCGCTCTTCGCCGCCCCGGTTCAGCACTTGTCCAACTACGCACGCGCGGCCTTCCGCGCTGCGTGGTTCCAGGCGCAGGTCGATGCAATAATCATCGGTCTCATAGAGAAATTGCCGGGCTGCAACCGAACCTCGTAGTCCGGCGGTGATTGGCTGAAGCATCGAATCGAAGACCAAACGAACGCCGGAACTTTTCTGGGGAGTCATGGCCGCGAACTGACTTTTGACGAGGTGCACCACGTCGGCTGGCGGCGTGAGACCGCCCTCCTTTTCAGCGATCTCAAGGACACCCAGCCACATCTGCACAGCCGCCTTGCAGCGCTTGCAACCGTCGTCGATGTGTTGCTGCATCGTCATTCGCGTGTTCGCTGAAACCTGGTTCCTCACGAAATCAGCCCAGGATGCTTCACTGAAATGCCTCATCAGTGTCTCCGCCGCAATCGACCGCACCGCCATCGTAAGTCCGGTCTGAATTTGCTACTCGTGGAATAAGGGCGCCGAGCGGACTGAAAAATATAGGGCTGAAGAAAAAATCTTTGCAGGCTAGGACTTGCCCACCAGAATGAACGGAGCCCATTGATAACAATGGGGATAGCTGGATCGCACCTCGAGCATGGCGGAGCGCAGCGCGTCCGCTTTGGTTTTTCCTTGTTGCAACCGGCGATAGAAAGCGGTCATGAATTGCGCCGTGCTCTTGTCCTGAACATCCCACAGGGTGAGGACCAACGACTGTGCCCCCGCATGAAGCAGGCCGCGAGCCAAGCCAATCAACTCGTCGCCGGCCGCGACCACGTTGAAGCCGGTCGAGCAGCCGCTCAGCGTGATCAACTCCACGGGAAGCTGAAGTTGGTAAAGATCAAACAAGCTCAGAAATGAATCGCCCAGCCGGATGGCTGAAAACATCGGATTGTCCTGGCGGAAACGGCCGTGAGTCGCGATGTGAATCAAGCGGCTGGCCGGCCCCTTGCTGCGCAGCACGCCCCCGCTTGCTTCTGCTCCGACGAACAATTCCGCCTGGTCGAGCACTCCGGTCAACGCTTGAACTTCGTCAAGGATCGCCGGCGCCTGCGGATCAGGAATACCAAGGACGAGTGAGGCGCCGGGAGTGTTCGCCGTTCGGCGCTGGCAGAGGGCATAGATGCTGGCGCTGGGTGCGTACGAAACCGTGTGCCGGTCAATCACGTGCCGCGTGCCATCGAAGAGAGCGTGGAAGGGAACGTAGTGAAGCAGGCCGTGGGGTACGAATATCAAATGATGCGCTCGCAGTCGCGCCGCCACTGGCGCGATCAGCTCTTCGTAGAGTTCTTTAAGGTGGGCCTGCGTGGCATGAACGAGAGAGTCATGAAAGGTTTCAAGATACTGGGGCGTAAGATGGAACTTAGAGAGCTGGAACTGCAGCAGCCGCAGCAGGCCTGCGACTCTGCTTTCCAATGTCACCGAGAAGATTTCGATCGTCTGCGGGCCGAGCAGGCACACCAGGATGCGGTCGCGAATGCGAAAATATTCAACCAGCAGCGTGTCAGGTGGAATCGCAGCACGAATAGTGGCGATCGGCACATGGCTCGGCGTTTGCAAACCGGCTTGGGTCGTTTCACTTTCCGTAGCGTCACGCAGAATCCGCGCCAGTTCTTTTTCCTGGCGGCGCGCTTGCTTTTGTAGTGTGGCGATGCGTTCCGGCGATTGTTGCTCCGGCTGAAGCTGCTCGCGTTCGATCAGGTTGTAGTACCAATTGAGTTCTTCGCGCAGATCACGAATCGAGCGAGCCAGCTCACTTTGTCCCTGGGTTGGCCCGACGATGGCGGGCGCAGGCCGCACGAAAAGATCCATCAAGCTGCGGGATTTCGCCTCTTCCATGTAGGTGAATGCTTCCTCGGCTGCCGCGTCGTTTTGCCGAGCCAGGCACAGTTCGACGAGATTTTCGTACACCTCCAGCCGGTTCTTGATGAAGGCGATCTTCAGCTCTTCGCCGCGCAGGTTCCCGCGCAGCGTTTCCAGCGCATAGCGAGCACTTTGATAGGACCCGTAGGCCTTCTCGCGATCTCCTCTGGCTGCGTGAACATTGCCCAGGAGCAGGTGTGCCTGATACATCAGCACCGGTGAATCAAGCTCATCGATTTTCCGCAGCGCAGCGGTGGCATGCTCGAAGGCCTGATTAGTATTATCGGTACGCAAGGCGATGCGAGCTAACAGAAGTTCGGCCATCGCAGCTTTACTGGTCAACTTGATCGCAAGAAATGACTTCAGCGCCTCGGAACAGCGCCGGCGCGCTTCGAACAACCTTCCTTCATTGAAAAAGAGCAACGCGCGGTATAAGTCGATCAGCGAGGGCCACACCTGGTTTTTTTCTTTGAGGAAAATCTCCCGCGCCTCAGAAAAGAGTTTGATAGCTTCGAACGCGTGGCCTTTTTGCCCGGCGGCCATGGCAGAAAACGCCAGGCACTTCGCGCTTTCGTAGGGCATGCCCAGTTTGCGAAATCCCTCATAGCCCTGTTGAGCGAGTTCGGTCGCCTCCGAGCTGAGGTTCAGTTCCAGATAAAGTTCTGACAGGTCCAGGTTGCACAATGCATGGTGGTAGGCATCGCCGATTTTCTTGGCATTCGCGCGCGTTGCCCGCAACATTTCGATGGCCCGACTGTATTCACCGCGCAAGTAGTAAAGATAAGCAATGTTGTAGTCGGCCTGGGTCACGAGCAGCGGCATATTGTTTTGTTCGCAGAACTGCCGCGCTCGCTGGTACGCATTCAAAGCCTTAGGAAAGGCGTTCAGGCTAATGTAGCAAGTGGCCATGTTGCTGAGAACTGCGGCGATGCCTTCGGGATCTTCTTTCGCCGGCAGTCCTTGATAGGCGCGCTTATAGCAAGCCAGCGCCTCCGCGAAGCGGTCCTGCCGGTGGTAGATATTTCCAATGTTGATTTCCAAACGCGCCAGGCGCCACGCGTTTCCCTCACTGGTAAAGATTTGCCGCGCGCGCTCACCGGCAGCGAAGGCGCGGTTGTACTCGCCCAGGAGAAGCAGTGGCTGGATCGATCCACTGAGAGTGCGCGCAACTTCATTGGCGTTACCGGCCACATCAAAAAGAGCGACAGCTTGCTCGTGAAGCTCGACTGCTGCCGCGTGCTCCCCTTTTGCGTAGAGAACATTCGCTTTAGCTCGCAGCGCCCGGGCGCGAGCTCCGCCGTTTTTGATCTGGTTGGCAATGCGGAGCGCGGCGTTTGCCATGCGCAGGGCCCTCGGCACATCCACGCGCACTTGCTCTCGCACGCGCTCGGTCAATTCCGCGACAACTTCTGGTCGAAGCAGAACTGGGTTGCGCAACACGAATTTCTTCAGGCTGGCCTCGTTATGCAGATCGCCGAGCTTGTTCAGGAGCGATTCCCGATTTGACGGACGTCGCGATGCGCTCATCGGAACCCTTTTTTCTCGAGGAATTGGCGCATTTTCTTCAGGCAGCGGCCGCGAATGAAACCGATGGATCCGGTTGCGATGCCGAGTTCCTTCGCGACTTCCTGGTAGGGCCGCGGAGGGTCCTCGAAGAAAAGCATACTGACCATGCGATGGCAGCGCTCCGGCAGTTCTGCCAGGGCTTCGCGAACGCTCTGTTCGCGCTGAATTTGGAAGATCATCTCTTCCGCAAGTTCGCCGGCAGTGCCTGCGCGCTGACCGTCGATCTCGTCGATGTCGGCAGCAAGATTCAAGCGGTCTTTCTTCCAACGGAGACATTGGTGGAAGCTTGCCTGCATGAGCCATTTGGGAAGCGCCTTTGGGTCGCGCAACTGTTGCAGGCTGGAGAGCAGATCGACGCATACCGCCTGGAAAATATCGGCGGCATCGTCGCGAGACAAACCAAATTTGATGGGGATGGAAAAGATCAGGTTCTTATACTTTTCGATGAGCGCGGACCACGCGGCGTGATTTCCCTTGCAACATTCGCGGACCAGCCGCTCGTCTGACCACGCTCGTTCGCGCACCGCAGGCGCAGCCTTCACTGTTTTGCACCCGCGCCATTTGCGGGCAAGAAATACAGTTCCTCAACATTCCATAGCGCCGTTGGCTCGAGGATGGCTGGTTTGAAATTCGCCAAACTCCTTTTCGCTCCTCCAAGAATGTTGGGCGTCGCCAGAAACACAAAAGGCACTTCGTTGGCGATAATCTCCTGCGCCTGATCATAGAGATGTTTGCGGTCTTTGTAATTGAGCGCAACCATCTGCTTCTGCATCAGTTGGTCGAGTTGTGCTTCCCAATCGGTGGCGGGCTTCGCTTCGTCCAAGTGCCACAGGTGCGTACCGCCATTGGAAAGCCACACATTTATCTCAGGATTTGGATCGGCATCCCCGCCGCCCAGGCCCATGATGGCGGCTTCGTAATCAAACGTCTGAAGGATGCGGTCGAGCATGGCGCGAAATTCGAGCGGTACAACATGAACGTTCATTCCCAGCTTGCTTAAATCGTCCTGAATGATGGTTGCCATTTTGCTGCGCTGCGTGTTGGATGAGCTGGTGATGATGGAAAACTCCACCGGCTGGCCCCGAGGATCGAGCAGTTGACCATCGTTGCGCCAGGAAAAACCTGCGGATTTCAGCAGTTCCTTCGCGTGACCAATCGAACGAGCGGGATGCAGCAGCGCCTGGTCCACCCAAAATTTGTTGGAGGGGCTCGCGTTGCCCCAGAGCGGCGTGCCGCGCCCCGCATAGACCAGTTTGACGATACCGTCGCGATCGATCGCAGAGGAAACCGCCTGGCGAAATTTAAGATCGCCGAACCACGTCTGCTCTGCGGCGATTTTGTCGAGGTTCCTGGCTTGGACGTCGTTGAGGTTGAAGACCAGAAAGTTGTATTCCAGACTCGGACCCAGGTCGAACAGCTGAATTCCACGGTTCGCCGCGTCTTTAGACAACAACATATAGTTTTCTGCGCTGAGGCGGCTGATGAGATCGGTATCGCCGGCCTGAAAGCGAATGACCTGCGCATCTTCATTGCCGACAAACAAGAAGATCAGTTCGTCGAGGTAGGGCAGACGATTCTTGTTCCGGTCCGCCTTCCAATAATAAGGATTGCGCTCGAGCACAATTTTCTCCCCCACTACATACTCTTTCAGGCGAAACGGTCCCATGCCCGCGATTTCCGATGGCGGAGTGGTCAGCGTCCAGGCCTGCGCGAATTTGCCGTCTTTGTAGGATTGTTCGAGCAGATGCCGGGGCATGATTGCCAGACTATCGAACAGTCTCTCAGCAGCTGCGTAAGTCTGTGCCAGCGTGAAGCGCACGGTGTACTGGTCAATCTTTTGCACCTCCATCGGTTTGCCGCCGACAACCAGCAGATCGCGCTGCGGGGAATGAATCTTCTCGTCGAGGTAAACCTGAAAAGAGAACAGCACATCGTCGGCATCGAAGGGCTGGCCGTCAGAGAAATGCAAACCACGGCGCAGCTTGAGGGTGAACACCCGGCCATCCTTTGAAACCGTCCAGGATTTTGCCAATGCCGGTTCGGTTTGCTGCGAGGCGCGGTTGATGTGAATTAAGTCCGCGGTCAGCCGGCCAATCACCTCGCGGGAAGGAGCATCCGCCGCGGTTACCGGATTCAGCGTTTTCGGCTCGCTGCGTTGCGCCACGGTGAGCGTGCCGCCGTAGCGGCCAGGTTCATTGTCGCTGATTTGCAGCTCCTCGCCGCCGTGCAGCGATTGAGGAGGAGATGAGGCAAAGCAGGCTAAACTGCAGGCGAATAAGATCGCAGCCGGACCAACCCAACGATGCATACCCTTCCCGTGGAGAAACCCTTTACATTGAGCCAGATTGTAACTGCTCGTGAAAAGCATTCGCTACGCCCAGGTAACCAATGTTGACAAGTACCAGGGCGAGAGCCGGTGCGAACATCCACCAATATGAAACCACCACGTTGTACTGCTGAAGAACAGCCAGTAGATTCCCCCAGCTGGGCCTCGGCTCGCTGAGTCCCAGCCCGAAGAACGACATCGTCACTTCGGCGACTATATACTGCGGCACGAGCAACGCGGCTTGCGTGAGTAAAACTCCGTAGGTGTGCGGCAACACATGCCGGCGCACAATATAGAAGTCCGACGCCCCGAAGCCCCGGCTTGCCATCACATATTTTCTGCTCCTGGCGCTGAGCACGACGCCGCGAATCAATCGTGCAGGACGGGCCCAGCCGATTGTGCCAATGACCCCGATCAATAGAAAGAAAGCCTGCGCCGGAGTAAGGTGAAGCGGCAGGAATGAGCGGACCGCCAGTAACAAATACAGCCAGGGCAGCACCATGAAAAGTTCCACTAACCGCATGACCGATTCGTCGATCCACTTGCCATAGAAACCGGCGATGCACCCGACGATTAACCCCAGAACCAGAGAGATTCCTGTGGCCAGTAGACCGGCGGCCAACGACATTTGCCCGCCGAAAAGGATCCGAGAGAATTGATCACGCCCGTAATTGTCGGTGCCGGCCAAAAAGATTCGTGCGGGAGCGTCCATTCCAAACAAATGTAGATGTGAGGGAAACAGGCCAGCGACCTTATATTCGGGCCCACGGACAAACAGCCTCACGGCGTATGCGCGCTCGCGGGTCTCCTCATATTGGTATAGGGCACCAGGTTGGGGCACGATTGGATAGACGAACGGACGGAAGTGCAAACGTCCGCGGGCGTCCACAAAGTGAAGATGGGTGGGCGGAGCAAAGGGGAATTCTCGATTCTGGGTTGCTGGGTCGCAAGGTGCAACAAAGCCCGCAAACAATATCGCCACGTGCAGGAAGAAAAGAAAAACCAGCGAGGCGATGATTTTTCTACTGCCTTGCATCAGTCTGCCCGCACCCGAGGATCGAAGATCACGAGCATGACATCAGCCAGAAGGCTGCCGAGAATCATGAACACAGTTGAAGCCATCACGACTCCGACTACAACATAGAGATCCCGGGACATTGAGGCCTCCAACAATAGCGGCCCCAACCCAGGCCATCCGGTAATGACTTCGACCAACAAAGAACCGCTCATTAGTCCCGCGACGGACAATCCCAGCAGAGAGATGAGCGGATTCGCGGCGGCAGGCAGAGCGTAACGGAACAGCAGTCTCGCTTGGCCGATGCCGTGTCCACATGCCGCCTGAATGAACGGCGCCTGCAGCACTTCGGTCATGCTGGCGCGAACGTGCCGAACCAAGATCGGCAAGCTGGCCAGGACAAGCACGGTGAGGGGAACCACAAGGTGCGCTGACAGATCACAGATCTTGGCCCATAGACTCAGACCCTCGAATCTCACAGAGACCATGCCACCGGCCGGCAACGCACGTGTGCGAATCACCACATAAAGAAGGCCGAGGGCCAGAACGAGTTCCGGCACTGCAAGAAGCAAGGATGTGCCGGCCATGCTGAGGCGGTCGTCCCACCGACCGGGACGGCTGGCGATCCAAACGCCAAGAGGAAGCGCGGTCAGCCAGGCTAACAGCATAGCCAGGCTCGTAAGAAGCAGCGTGTTGCGTGCACGGATTATCAGCAAACTCCTGACTGGGAAGTTGTACGCGAAGGAATAGCCCCACTCTCCGCGCAGAACCGATTTGACCCAGAGGCCATATCGTACTGGCAGTGCTTGATCGAGGCCGTACTCAGAGCGCAAGGCCGCCACCGTGCCGGGCGAAATCTGAGGATTGAGCTTCATCTCGTCGAAAAAACTTCCCGGTGCCAGATCACTCAGCAGGAAGCAGAAAACGGACGCACTGATGAGGAGCACAATGCTGTGAGCCAAGCGCCGTTGAAGGTACTTCATTGCTGCCTCCCGCCCTGTGCAGCCTGGAATGACCGGTCCATGACGCGAACAGAATCGAGTAACCTTCGCGTCTGATCGTGCTGGGGATTGCCTATTAGCGGCTGGCGAGCGCCGTACTCAACGATCCGGCCTTTGTGCATCACCGCGACAAAATCAGCAACCTGCCCCACCAGACTGAAATCGTGCGAGATCAGCAGGTAAGTCAACCCGTGTGCCGTCTGAAGGTCCAGTAGAAGATTCAAGATCTGCGCCTGGGTCGACAAATCCAGACCGGAAAGCGATTCATCGAGGATCACGAACGAAGGCTTGAGGGCGATCGCCCGGGCAATCGCCAGCCGCTGGCGTTGACCTCCACTGAATTGCAGCGGACGGCGGTCCGCCCAATCCGCAGACAAGCCCACCTCTTCCATCAATTCGCAGGCGCGCGTGCGCAGCTGTTTCGTGGTCCTGCATCGTTGGATCGCTAGCGGTTCCTCAATGATCTCTGCCGCCGAAAAGCGTGGATTCAAAGCTTCCGCCGAATCCTGAAAAACCATTTGGATCTTTGGGCGCAGCGGAGCCAGCTCCCGGTCGCTGCGCCCTGAAATTTCCTCACCCCCAAACCAGACTTCGCCAGCATCGGGCTTTTCCAGCATTGCCAGGCAAGCCGCAAGCGTGGATTTCCCGGAGCCCGATTCGCCGACAAGGGCGGTCAGACAGCCCGAGGCGATCTCGAAGTTCACATCGACGAGCGCGTCGACTGCAAACTTTTTCCGCGAAAATGGCGAGCCTTGCGAATATTTCTTGCTCAAGCCGCTGGTTTTCACGAGGGCCGGTTTGATCGCGTGCTGAACTGCTGTTTCAATTCCCATAGTTGAAGCAACTCACTCGACGGCCGCCTTCCAGCTTGATTGTGCTCGGCAATTCGCTTCGGCAGAAGTTCGTTCTCGCTGGACATCGGGGCTCAAAAGCACAGCCACCAGCCGGGCGGTCGGAATCACTCAGGCTGCCGGAAATTACCGGCAAACGCTGTTGAACGGGATCGGAAGGTTCGGAACGCTGGGGAACCAACTGCAGCAGGGCCTTGGTGTATGGGTGCAGCGGCCGGCGAAATACCTGTGCCACTGGGCCTTCTTCAACAATGCGGCCGGCATACATCACCATTACGCGATCGGCGAAGCCTACGAGCAGGGCCGGGTTGTGGGTAATAAAGATGAGTGCGGAGCCGCTCTCGCGATTAACTTCGCGCAACACATTGAGGATCTCACCCTGCACAGTTACGTCGAGTGAGCGTGTAGGTTCGTCAGCAATTACCAGATCCGGGCCGCACGCCAGTGCCTGGGCAATCGCAATCCGATGAAGCTCGCCTCCACTGAGCTGGTAAGGATACGCGCTGGAAACGCGACCGGAATCGGCCAATCTAACGCGCCTCAGAATTGCCTCGACGTCCTGCTTTTTTGGGGTGCCATCTCCGTGCGCCCGCATGACCTCGGCGATCTGCTCTCCAACGCGCATGACTGGACTGAGCGAAAGCCGCGGTTCCTGAAAGATCATCGAAATTTCTGCGCCGCGAATTTCCCTCCACTGCGGCTCGTCGAGCCGGAGCAGGTCTTCTGGCTTATGTGCTTGGTTCTGGAAGAGAATCGAACCTTCAATCCTCGCGTTCGTGGGGAGCAATCCCAGGATGGAAAGAGCGAGCGTGCTTTTGCCCGACCCCGATTCGCCAAGGATCCCCACGATCTCTCCTCGTGCTATGTCGAAGTCAACTTCCGCTAGTGCCGGTTCAGTTTGGTCAGCACAGACGTACCTTGCCGTCAGCCCACGCACCCGAAGCAATGGCGAGTCAACCCATGGCGCGGCACCGGACTGAGCATGCATTGATATGTCTTCCCCCAACCTTGGTTAGAAGAATTGTGATGGATGCTCCGGAATTTTCTAAGTTACGCAGGTAATATGGGCATTGCGAAAAATGGCGGGTTGGAATGAATCCCCGGTTGCCGTTCATCAATTGCCTCCGTTTGACTGGTCGCTCAATCGGCGATTTGCAAATTCAGACTGGGACTTACGTTTCAGTTTCCCAGACTGGCCGGACCGGCCGGAATGCGTTGTCTCGCAAGTCGAATTGCCGACAGAGCGGCTCCAAATGTACATGGCGGCGTAGGCTCTCCAGGGCCGCCAGACTTCAGCCCGTCGTTCAAGCTCGTGCGCGCTCTTCAACCCAAGCTCGCGCAGCAGGCCAATGACCGAGGGCAGGTGATCGGAATTTCTGGTATTTGTCAGAATGCGGTTGGGGACCAGAGCGCCACTCATGCTCTGCTTTGGGAGAATGGACAACCCACTGACTTAGGAAATCTCGGAAGTCAAGTTTGGAACACGCCAATCTCGCTCAACAATCACGGCGAAGTAGTTGGCTTCGCTAACAATGCTCTGAATAACTCGCAGGGCTTTTTGTGGACCAAGGCGAACGGTATGCAACCCCTGCCGTACATCGGCGATGACAACGCTGGCGCCGCTTATAACATCAACGACATGGGCCAAATTGTCGGTATCTCCAATGGTGGAACGGAGCCTTACTCGGCGAGAGCATTCCTCTATGAAAACGGGACCATGAACGACCTGAACACGCTGGTGGTGGGAGATTCTGGGCTCTACTTACTGTTAGCCCAGGGTATCAACAACAGAGGTGAAATTGTGGGGACGGCAGCGGAACCGGACGGGATGCAGGTCGGATTCCTGGCAGTTCCGGCAGACGCTGGTCCAGCCGGGCCGGACTCGCCGATGGGAGGCCGCGCAGGTTCACGCACTTTCGCTGGCCGCCCTGACAGTCGCCCTCGACTCATAGGTTTTCCCCGATTGTCATCGGAGAGGCCGCAAACAAAGTAGTAGCTCCTTGAGATCGAGGCTCAGCCCCGCGATTAGGCGATGAATCGCCTTCCACCAGTTGACTCCGTGTACTCAGGGACTTGGCCTTTCCTAGGCCCGACACGCGTCAATCGACGGGGCGAGTCCACTGCTCTGACCGCTGAGCTAAGGGCCCTTGGAGCAAATCCAGCACAGCGGTGAGAGAAAATCCCCGGCACTTTCCGTAGTCACCTGATGCAATTACCGAAGTTTGTCGCAGACTGGGTAAATGATTGTTCCTGCTTGGATTAGCTGCTATCTCTAATGGTATTCGTCGGGTTCCTCTGCGGCACTGCCCGACCGAACTTTCAACTATGGGAAGCGAACTAGCCGGTCCGGCCCAGTCGTGGAGAAGTCTGTCCGCAGGAGCCAAGGGCTTCATCGGCCTAGTGGTGGTCTCGGGCACAGCAGTGTTTGTGTACGGAGCGCTCCGTCCCGCAAGCCGCAATATTGCCGAGTTCATCTGCTATCTCGGTATCGCAATTCTGGCTTCGCGCCTCAAAGTGAGTCTCCCAGGAATCGCGGGCACGATGTCGGTGAGCTTTCTGTTTATCCTGCTGGGAATCCTGCAACTAAGCTTCACAGAAACTCTGATCCTGGGCTGCGCCTCAACCTTGGTGCAGTTGCTTTACCCGGATCGGCCGAGCGCACTCCACGGAACATTTAATCTGTGCTCGGGTGCGGTTTCTACCGCCCTGGCCTATCAGGCGTATCACCTTTCGCTGGCCCACCACTTGGTCGAGAGTCAGGTGCTCGCGTTAGGCACCGCGGCCGCCATTTATTTCGCGGCCAACACCGGCTCCACGGCGACCGTGATTTCGCTGACTGACGGCAAATCCCTGAAGCAGATCATCGTGGAATGCTACTTCTGGTCGTTCCCCTATTACCTGGTCGGCGCCGGCGTAGCCGGTGGGATCGCATGGCTCGACCAGGCCTTCAATTGGGAAACATCGCTGTTGGTGGCGCCCGTCATTTATGTGATTTACCGGTCCTACCGTCTCTATCTGGGCAAGCTGGAAGACGAGAAGCGGCATGTGGAGGAGATAGCCAATCTGCATCTGCGAACCATTGAGGCGCTGGCGCTGGCCATTGAAGCCAAAGACCACACCACGCACGACCACCTGCAGCGAGTCAGGATTTATGCCATCGAGGTAGCGAAGGAGCTGGGCATGAGCGGGACTGAAATGGAAGCCTTGCAGGCGGCGGCCTTGCTCCACGATATCGGCAAGCTCGCCGTGCCCGAGCATATCATCTCCAAGCCTGGGCGGCTGACTCCGGAAGAATTCGAAAAGATGAAGATTCACCCGGTCGTGGGTGCAGAGATTTTGGAGCGCGTTCGCTTCCCCTATCCGGTGGTACCGATCGTGCGAGCGCACCACGAGAAGTGGGACGGTTCCGGCTACCCACTTGGGTTAAAGGGGCAGGAAATTCCGATCGGGGCGCGCATTCTCTCGGCGGTGGATTATATGGACGCTCTCGCCTCCGACCGGCAGTACCGCCGGGCGCTCCCGCTGGAGGAGGCCGTGCGACGATTGTCGGCGGAGTCGGGCAAATCTTTCGACCCCTCCGTTGTCGAGATTCTCTTAAAGCGTTATCGCCAACTGGAGAAACGAGTGCGTGCGCAAGTCGCTCACGAGGCCGATTTGCAGCTATCCACAGGAATGAAGATCGAACGAGGATCGGCCCCGGCCGCAGGCTTTGAGAAGAGCGCGTCTGAAGATGGTCCGGGCCAGGAGGCCAACTTCCTGGCTTCGATTGCCGCAGCGAGACAGGAAGCGCAAACCCTGTTCGAGTTGAGCCAGGATTTGGGTGCTTCCCTCAGTCTGGGTGAAACCCTTTCCGTTTTTTCCGTCAAGCTCAGGCTCCTGGTGCGCTATGACGCGATCGCGATCTATGTGCGGCGCAATCAGGAACTCATTCCGGAGTACGTGAACGGCGACAACTTCCGCCTGTTCTCTTCCCTGCGAATTCCGATCGGCCAGGGACTTTCCGGATGGGTGGCCCAGAACAAGAAACCGATTATCAATGGCAACCCCTCGGTCGAACCCGGATACCTGAACGATCCGAGCAAGTTCAGTACGCTGCGATCGGCCTTGGCGGTCCCGCTGGAAGGAGTTACCGGGCTGATCGGCGTGCTGGCTCTCTATCGCGGAGAGCGAGATGGATTCACTTCGGACGACCTGCGCATTCTTCTGGCTGTGAGTTCCAAGATGGCGCTGGCCATGGAAAACGCGCTGAAATATCAGCAGGCAGAGAGCTCGGCCACCACGGATTATCTCACCGGGTTGCCCAACGCCCGATCGCTCTTCCTGGAGCTGGACCGCGAGCTGGCCCGCTGCAAACGCGACGGGACCTCCTTAACTGTCATGGTTTGTGACATGGACGGCTTCAAACAGATCAACGACCGCTTCGGTCATTTGGAAGGCAACCGGGTGCTGCGTTTGTTTGCCCAGGCGCTTAAGGAAAGTTGCCGCGAATACGATTATGTGGCACGCATGGGAGGGGACGAATTTGTGGTCATCGCCCCCGGCTTGCCCGCGGAAGCGGCGGCCAAGAGAGCGGATCAGGTGCGAGCGCTTGCCAAGCAGGCAGGGCTGGAGGTCTGTGCGGAAGACATTCTTTCCCTGAGCGTGGGGCAGGCGGTGTACCCCGACGATGGCAAGGATGCGGAAGAGCTCCTGGCCGAGGCCGACCGGCGCATGTATATGGAAAAGCAGCAACAGCCCGCCCGCAAGAACCGCCGCATGCACGCCCGCCTGAAATGCCGCGTAACCATCGAGCTGCGGCCGGACAACGGCGGCCCGGTCTTCGGGAATCTGATTGATATCAGCATGGGCGGCTGCTACATCGAAACCAGCGCAGTGCTTTCTCCTGGATCAAGACTCAAACTGATTTTTTCCGACCAGGGAAACCAGCTGCAAGCTGAAGGCTGCGTGACCCGGATGGACCTGGGGTCGGGCGTGGCTGTGCAGTTCAAAGAGTTAAATCGGGAAGACCGGGACCAGATGCACGGCATATTGGCGCTGGTGCAGAACACCACGCTTTCCTACGACAACCACTACCTCAAACTCCTGAACCGCGGATGAGACACCGAGGAGCCGGCGAATGCGCCGCGCTTCACAATATCTCCCAGTTGGATTTCGCCCCACGGTGGTCGAGCCCTCGCTGCGAGCAGTGTATCAACGCGTCTTCAGGTACAATAGAAAATCGAGCAGCTCGTCATCGAGGCCCTGTCTCACCACCTGCCCAAAACCATGTTAGTTACCTCACAACTCCTGGCGGTAATGCTTGCTCCACATGGCGTTGGCCAATACATCCGCCAGCACTTTCTGGATAAGACTTTTCAAGGCTTATATCACGCCAACGCCTTCGACATGGCGTTGCTGATTCCTTATTTCGTGGTGCTGATCCTATTGGCGATGTATGGCGCGCATCGCTACATCCTGGTGTATCTGTACTACAGGAATAAGGGGAATCGAACTGCAGAGCCGGCGCAAAAGTTCTCTGAGTTGCCGTTCGTCACTGTCCAGCTCCCGATTTTCAACGAGCAATTCGTCGTGGAGCGATTGTTGGACGCCGTATGCCGGCTCGACTATCCGCTGGAGAAGCTGGACATTCAGGTGCTTGACGATTCGACCGACGAAACTGTAGCCGTGGCCCGTGGCCTGGTCAATCATTACGTTTCCCAGGGACTTCCTGTCACGTATCACCATCGGGGCAACCGCCAAGGGTTTAAGGCGGGCGCGTTGGCGGAGGGCCTGAAAACGGCGAAGGGCGAATTTGTCGCCATATTCGATGCCGATTTCGTTCCGCCCGAGGATTTCCTGCAGCGCACGATTCACCACTTCACCAATCCTAAGATCGGCATGGTGCAGACTCGCTGGACGCACATCAATCGCAATTATTCGTTTCTTACCGAAGTGGAGGCCATCCTGCTGGACGGCCATTTCGTGCTGGAACACTCGGGGCGGGCTCGCAGCAACGTATTCTTCAATTTTAACGGCACTGCGGGACTGTGGCGGCGAAAGGCGATCGAGGAAGCCGGTGGGTGGCAGCATGACACCCTGACCGAGGACACGGATCTCTCCTACCGCGCCCAACTGAAAGGTTGGAAGTTCGTTTATCTGCAGGATGTGGAATGCCCCGCCGAACTGCCAGTCGAGATGACCGCCTTCAAGACGCAACAGGCGCGCTGGGCCAAGGGGCTGATTCAGACCAGCAAGAAGATTCTGCCCCGCGTACTCAAAAGCGAGCAGCGGTTCCATGTGAAACTTGAGGCGTGGTACCACTTGACCGCTAATCTGAGTTATCCGCTGATGATCGTACTCTCGGTGTTGCTCCTGCCGGCAATGATTATCCGCTTCTATCAGGGCTGGTTTCAGATGTTGTACATCGACGTGCCACTATTCATAGCGTCGACATTTTCCATTTCCAGCTTCTATCTCGTATCGCAGCGCGAGCTGTTTCCTCGCAGCTGGCCTCGGACTCTTCTGTATTTGCCATTCCTGATGGCTCTGGGCATCGGCCTGACGGTCACCAACACCCGCGCCGTGCTGGAAGCGCTGCTGGGCAAGCAGTCTGCTTTCACGCGCACGCCGAAATATCGCGTGGAATCGAAGAAGGACAAGGTTCGGGCATCCGCGTATCGCCGTGGCCTTGGCTGGGTACCCTGGGTGGAATTGCTCATCGGTTGTTACTTCGCCATTACGGTCTACTATGCGGTCGAGAATGAAAACTACATTACCGTTCCCTTCCTGATTCTGTTTGTGCTGGGATATTGGTACACGGGACTGATGTCGCTGCTGCAGGGCCGCTTCTCCGGACTTTCCCTAAGCACCGAGAGCCATAGCAAGCCGTTTCCTGTGGGAGTGTAGCCCTTCTGTCGGCAAGAAACGGCTGCGTCAACTGTGTGTGAGCTTGAGGTAGCGGGCTGCAATGAATCTTCAGCTTTTCGGTTTGCGAGACCTGTTCTGACCGTACAAACTCCGCATCACGGATTTCGACAAGAACTCACAATCTCCCTGTTCCAACTTGCAGCCGAGGGCTCGGTTTAGCTGTTTGCGGAGAATTATCATCGTTTGCCACACTACATGCTCCGCTTGGCCTCGGTCTTCTGGATACCATGGTTTCTTTGCCATAGCTCTCGCTCCTTGTTCGTGCGATAAACGGTTCACTATCGGGCCTGTACCTCGATGCGGTATACGGATTCTGTTCTGGTATCCTAAAGCATCGTGCGAATGTTGTGGTGGTTCTTGATCCTGGCCTGCAGTGCGGGAGCGGTGCTGTGGGCGGGCATTGCGGCGTATCTTCGTGTGCGTCGCCACATGAAGGCATCGGCTGCTGCCATGAAGAAAAGCGGTGTTGGGCGGGAAGCAGATGGCTTGTAGGATGGTCAACGAGGGGGGAGGACCAGCCATGTCAAAATCAGCTACTCAGTTCTTCGGCGGCAATGATCGCGTCCTCAACGCGGCCAGGCAGGTTGCGCTGGTAGTAAGCGCTAGCCTCTTCGTGGCGTTGTGCGCGCGCATTACGCTGCCTCTGCCTGTCACACCTGTCCCCTTGACGCTGCAGAATTTCGGGGTGTTGCTGGTGGGACTGACGCTGGGAACGCGGCGCGGGTTTGCGGCGCTCGCGCTTTATCTTGCCGAAGGGATGATGGGATTCCCGGTCTTTAATCCGACCGGACCCGGCGGCATGGCACAGTTGATCGGACCGACGGGCGGATTTCTGCTCGCCTATCCTTTCGTGGCGGGTGTTGCAGGCATGGCCGTGGAAGCCGGTAAGCGGAGCTTCGCCCGAGCCGCGGCAGCTGCGTTCGTCGCTGAGGTTGTTCTATTTGCGGGTGGGCTTTCCTGGCTTGCTATTCTTACCCATTCTTTTGCTCAAGCTGTGCGCTTCGGACTCTATTGGTTCGTCTTCGCGGAGATTATCAAGATCATGCTAGCCGCTGCGCTTGCCAGCGGGTGGCAACGGTTTTATAAGGTTCACTAATGACTTCAATAAGCGCCACCTCCAAGAGATCGCCGGATCCAGCATCGTTGGATCACGGTGGCTTCGCCTCGCAAACGCGAGAAATCACGGTCGCCCATAGTCCCGATTCTGACGACGCCTTCATGTTCTACGGTCTGGCGACCAACAAAGTCCGCGTGCCCGGTCTGCGTTTCAGTCATGTTTTGTGTGACATTGAAACGCTGAACCAGAAGGCGCTCACGGGTGAGTACGATGTAACGGCGATTTCCTTCCATGCTTATCCGTACATCCAGGAACACTATGCGCTGCTTCCCAGCGGGGGCAGCGTGGGCGAAGGTTATGGCCCGATGATCGTGGCCCAGCGAGCGTATTCCGTGAGCGACATCAAGCGGAAACGTATCGCTGTGCCCGGAACGATGACCACCGCCTATCTGGTGCTGAAACTTTTTGCCCCTGGGATCGAGACCGAGGTGGTTCCCTTCGACCAGATCATTCCGCAGGTGCTGGAGGGTAAACAGGAAGCCGGCCTCATCATTCACGAGGGGCAGTTGACCTATGATAAGTCCGGCTTGCATCGCATCGTGGATCTGGGCAAATGGTGGCAGAAGATTACCGGCCTGCCGCTGCCTTTGGGTGGCAATGCCATCCGCCGCAGCCTGGGAGCGCAATTGATGGCTCAGGTGGCTTCGGCTTTGCGGGAAAGCATCCAGTACGCCCTCGATCACCGCGAGGAAGCGCTGGCATACGCCATGCAATTTACGCGCGACCTGGATCATCAAATGGCGGATAAATTCGTCGGCATGTACGTGAATGAACGCACGCTGGACCTGGGTCCTGAGGGCCGCGAAGCGGTGCGCCGCTTACTCGACATGGGGCACAAGGCAGGTATTATTCCGCAAGAAGCGGCGGTGGAGTTTGCGGCGTAGCTGTCAGCCCCCGGCTATGAGTTTTCAGCGCCAAGATAGCGACTGGCCTGGTTCGGCCGCTTGCGAGGAGAAGGGTTCACGCACGCTGAGAGCTGAAAGCTTCTGGACGTCTTCTGATGCCTCACAGTCCCAATTCCAACGGCTCCCAGACGCTGCTCATCGACGCCGATGACACGCTGTGGGAAAACAATATCTACTTCGAGCGCGCGATCGCCAATTTCATTTCGTTCCTGAACCACCACGAATATTCGCCGAAGCAGGTGCGCGAGGCCTTGAACGACGTCGAGCGCGAATGCATCATCACCCACGGCTACGGGCTGCACAGCTTCGCTCACGCTCTGGTGCAAACCTTTGAACGCCTGTCGGTCGAGCCGCTGACTCCGGCATTGCACGAGACGATTAGCGGATTCGCTCACACCATCGCCGAGCATCCGATGGAAATTATTCGCGGCGTTCCCGAGACGCTGCAATACCTGTCCGCGCGCCATCACCTGATCATGATGACCAAGGGCGCATTTGCCGAGCAGACCGGCAAAGTCGAGCGCTCGGGCCTGAAAGAATATTTTGCGGCAATTGAAATCGTGGCGGAAAAAGATGCCGCAATCTATCGCGACATCATTTCGAAGTATGAGCTGGCGACGGATTCAACCTGGATGGTGGGAAACAGTCCGAAATCCGACATTAACCCAGCCCTGGCCGCCGGCATCAATGCCGTCTTCGTTCCCCATGGAGATACGTGGGTTCTGGAACACGATGAAGTGGCAGAACCTATGCCGCCTAGCAAATTGCTGGTGGTGGAAACCTTTGCCGGGCTGCGGGAGCATTTCTAAAGCTCTAATTGCGCCCAACCACAACCGCTATTCGCACTTTCCTGTGCCGTGGCACTTCCGTCGCGAGGACGAACAATTCCCCGGCTCAGCTAGTTTGCCATCCGGGCCGATACAAGTCTGGGTGTGAATACACCAGAAAAATCCGTCACTCGAGCGCGGCACCGTGGGATCGGGATCAGCCAGAATGAATTGGCCTTTCCAGCGCAAGGAGGGGCACAGATTCGGATGATTGGTATTGAAGCGATCAGCTTCTGAAATCATACGGCACCTCCTGCGGCCTTCAGGATGGCTCGTTTGACGGCAACGCGCGCGATCTGCACTTTGTAGGCATTATGGCTGAGCGGTTTGGCGTTTCGCAGCGCAGCTTGTGCCGCAGCGCCTGCGCTCTCTGCGGAAATGCTTTTTCCCATCAGTTCCTGTTCCGCTTCCGGCGAAATCCACGGCACCGGCGCAACGTGGCCCATCACCACGCGCGCGGATTGCACGGTTGAGCCATTCATCTTCAGCACAACTGCGGCCACTGCCAGCGGCCAATCAAAGGCGGCTTTCTGGCGAATCTCGTAGTGCGCCGCTTTGGCGTCCTCGGCAGCGGGAAGCAGGATTTCCGAGATGATCTCATTCGGTCTGAGATCGTGCTCGCGCTCGTCCTCGCTCTTCGGAACGCGGAAATACTTTTCCAGAGGAAGCTCGCGCGTTCCCTTTGGCCCGACGATCCGGATCGAAGCCCCATATGCAATCAGCGTAGGAGCCACTGTGGAAGGACTGACAAATTTCGCCGGCCCGTCGTTTCCAAGAATGGCGTGATAGCGGTTCTCGCCTTCGCTGACGAGATCCTTCCCCGACTGGTCTTTCGGCAACAGGCCGAACCCGCCACGGAAATACCAGCAGCGCGGCCGCTGAGACAGATTGCCGCCGATCGTGGCTATGTTGCGAATCTGCGGGCTGGCGGCTTCGTTCAACGCATTTGCGAGAGCAGGATAATCCTTGATGACATTCGGATTGTCGGCGAGATCGCCTAAGGTGGTGAGTGCGCCGATGCGAATTCCCTGAGAGGTGGCATTCACACCTCGGAGGTCAGCAATCTCTTTGATATTCACCAGACGCTTGGGATGAACGATGTCGTCTTTCATCAGCGACAGCAGGTCAGTGCCGCCGGCGAGAACTTCCGCCTGTCCCCAACTCGTGCCCAGAAGGCCGACGGCTTGTTCCTTAGTCGTGGGACTTGCGTATTCAAACGCTCTCATCACGCACCTGCTTTCTGTCCGAGCGCTGCCAGCACGCGGTCGGGCGTGAGTGGAAGAAACGGAACGCGCACTCCGATGGCGTTGGCCACTGCGTTAGAAATGGCAGCCCCGGGCGATATCACCGGAGGCTCGCCCAGGCCGATAACGCCGCGCTCGTCATAACCTTTGCCGGTCATCATGTGAACCACCAGCTCGGGGATGTCGTCGATTCCGGCCAGTCGGTAGAACTCCATGTTCGGATTCAACATTCGCCCGGTCGCGTTATCGTAGATCTTCTCTTCATAGAGCGCGTAGCTGATGCCCATGATGAGAGCACCGAACACCTGGCTCTCCGCCGTTTTCAAATCGATGATCAGCCCGCAGTCCTGCACGGC
>DASPSE010000309.1:0-2737 GCA_035624085.1 Terriglobales bacterium | reverse complement strand
GTTAGTCTCTGTCCTCCCTTTGTGGTGGCTGGAGTGCGAGCGGCAGAGGCGCCCAACGTGGCTGCCGCCCTGCTTTTCTTTGTCGTCTTCTTTCTTGGGACCTCAGTTTGGATGGTGCCGTTTGTGGGCTTGGGGTGGGTGAAACGCAACGAAGCGGTGAACACGGTGGCGCGAATGGCGATGGTGTTGATCGCCCTGTATTACATGTATGCGGGTGTCATGACCCTGATCGGAAAAAACGTGTATGGCTAAAGGTCTGCCAGCCCGCGAGCCACGGAGCACGAGCCGGTGCCTTCTGTTGACGTTGCCTATCGCACTCTGGTCGCTGCTGATGTTTTCCGGATGGTTCCGGCAACCGAATCGATCGCAGCGGATTGCCAGCATCATCACGGTCGTTTTCATGGTCGTTCTCTTCTTCATGATGATGCGAACGTGGAGCACCTATCGCTGGCGGCGTTGGTTCTTTGTGGCTCTGGGGCTCCTGTTTCCCATAGGCTTCATTCACCAGGTCATGGTGATGCGCGGCACGATGGGAATCCCGATAGAGGAGATGATCGCTGGCCGCACGCCATTTTGCTTCATGCCGATTCCCCTGCTCATCCTGCCGGCTGCCTTTTTCAAAACACTGGTATTTCCCGGCTCCATCTTGCCCAAGGGAGGCATGTCGGGCGGCGGAATGGCGGCCATGGCCGGAATCTGGCTGGCAGTCACCATTGTCGTGGGCAAGGGGTGGTGCAGTTATGCGTGCTTCTTCGGCGGGATCGAGGAGGGCATAGCGTCGGTGCCAGCCAGCGCAAAACTGCGGAAGATCGACCCACGCTGGCGCTACGGCCCTTGGGCGGTGTTGTTGGCCATGGCGCTGTTGTCGCTGGCATTGTTCGAACCGGCATACTGCATGTGGCTCTGCCCGTTCAGGGCCGTATCGGAATATATTGCCGCCCGCAACACGGTGGGGATGGTGCAGAACGGAATCTTTATCATCCTGTTCGCCGGACTGGTGATCGCCCTGCCGCTGCTCACGAAGAAACGAACCCAGTGCGCCTTCTTTTGCCCGTTTGGCGCGTTCCAATCGCTCTTCAATAAGACCAGTGTGTTCGACGTGAAGATTGATCGCACGCGCTGCACACCCTGCGTACTTTGCCAGAAGAGCTGTCCGACCATGTCGCTGACCGAGGAATCGATCGCAAAGGGAGAGACGCTGATGTCGTGCATGAAGTGTGGCGCCTGCGTGGATTCGTGTCCAAAGGACGCCATCGCCTGGCACATTCGGGGAACGGAAGTTGCGGTGAAGCCGGAACGCGCACGGCTGATGTTCTTGTATGCTGCTTGGGCTATGGCTGTTATGTTCGGAGGCAGCATCATCGCGCAGGGTCTTGCGACCATACTGCACGTTTTTGTCTGAGAATACGCATGAGAAAGCTGGCGGCAAAACTCGGCTACACCGGAGCGGGACTGACGATATTTGCTGCAGTACTTGCCCCGTTTCTCCTATACGGAGTGTTCACGAAAGGATTCTCCAGTCTGGGATTGCACGTGGATGAGGTCTACTCCGGGGGACCGAGGGTGCGTACCGTTCAAGCCGCCGGCTATACCATCGATATTCACCGGCAGGTGTCTCCACACTTGTTTCAGAGCGAGAAGCCATTTGTGCAGCTTGACTGGAAACCGGTGAGCTCTCTGCCGCCCCACGTGTCCGACTTGGTGGACATCGAGGGTGATGGCAAGCCCGACGTTCATGTGAGTTTTGACGTACCGAAAGACCCCAAGGCGCCACTGCGCGTGAATGTGGAGCCGCTCAACCCTCGTTACGAGGCGATGCAGGATGTGGGCAAGGAGAAGTTCTCAGCCCTGATTGTGCGGGTAGACGATGCGATCCTGGTGCGGATCCCACTCGCGCGGTAATTTAGTGCGCCGCAGCCAGCAACGATCCCACACTCCGCTTATATCCGTAGAACTCTGCGATGGCGTTAAGCTGGCGGATGATCTCTTCGTCATATTGTTTCTTTACTGAGGCGGTCAGCACGTTGTGTTCCGCGTTGGGATCGCGGCTAAGATCAAACAAGAAGCTCTGCGCCGGAGAATCGTAAGTCGCATACAAGAACCTGCCATTCTCCTCCAGCAGGCCATAGACGGCGCGCTCGTCGGAGGCGAGAAAAAGCTCATCGCGCCGGTATTTCTTCAGTTCCGCTCCGGTCTCCATAAACAAGGGATGTCCAAACATAGGGTTCTCGCGGATGGGACGATGCCCCAGCAGATAGTAGAGCGACGGGGTAATGTCGGTCAGCGCCGAGAGGTGGGTGTCATCGTAAATAACTCGTTGCCGCATCTTTGAGGGCAGGTGAACAATCAGTGGCACGCGCATCACTTCAGGGTAAATCGAAAGCGAATGACTGTACCGGCCATACTCACCTGTGGCGTCGCCGTGATCTGAGGTAACGATGATGATGCTGTTGTCGTATAAACCCTGAGCCTTAAGAAAGCTGAAAAAGTCTCCCAAGCAGCTGTCCACCTGTGACACTTCGTGGGCAATGCGATTATCGAAGCCGTTGCGCAGCTGCCAGTGATCGTTTTTGATCATCGGCAAATCATTGTGCGCGAACTGGTGCACATTCTTGGGTTGAGTGTAAAAAAGTAACGGCTGATTGTGTCCCAAGCCATTTGCCAACAGCGGTTCAAGTTGCCGGATGGTAGAGCACACTTCCAGTTGATTCCAAATTTTCTTGTCGGTATCGAGCTT
>DASPSE010000308.1:0-5549 GCA_035624085.1 Terriglobales bacterium | reverse complement strand
TGCGGTGAAAGGATACCCATTCGAAGTCAATCTACCCGCGAACCTGAAGATCACGGGCACGATTCTCGCCGATGCTGTCAGGAGCATCGACTGGCGGGTGCGCAAGGCGCGTTATTGCGACAAAGTGTCCGCTGAAATACTCAGAACTGTGAAGGCAAAACTCGCGGTCCTGCTCGGGCTGCCCAAACCGTGACAGACGTGGCAGCCGCCAGAGAAAACTCCTCGGTCGGTTCGGCCGGGACAACTCTCTGGGTTGCCTCGCCGGACCGGAACCACCGCAAAACCAGCTCCGGAGGAGCGGAATACTTTAGCCCAGGGCGTGAGCCCTGGGTAGAAGTTGGAAATGAGTGAGTCCCGGAGGGACGACAGACCTGCTCTCGCACAGACTGGGACGGACCGACCCAATGCTCCGGCTGGCGGGCAGACCACAGTTCTGGCCGAAAACTCCTTACGCTTTTTGCATGGGAAAGAAGTAATTCCAGTTCGCAACTTCTTCTCCTATCAGCTTGAGCAGCATGAATCCTCGCTTTGACGGTCGAAAGCAATAATCGCCAATCGGCGCCTCCCTAGCGCTAGTTTCGATCTCGTGAGCTAGTCCGAATCCCTGAAGACGCGCGCATATCGAGTATCCTTCCTCGCGATCGAATGGTGGAAGGCTGCCGTAGTTTCTTTCAAAGTCGCGGTCGATGTTCTCTCCTAAAGCCAGCGCGACTTCTTTGTCCAGTTCCTTGCTGCGATGTATGAAGGTGTTAGGGTGCAGCTTGTCAAGCACTCCTCGACCCGACGGGTTCCTCCAGTCCCCGGGCTTGTTCATGACCTTGTTCAAAACTTTGAGTATCGTGACGTCGTTCTCTCCCAGCATCTCCACATCGCGAATGAACGACGCAAGCTCGTCAATCCGGGCGTCGCTTCGGACCGCGTTGCCTAGGATCTTGAGGTAGCGATCTCGCTTACTGTGATTGAAAGCTTCAGCGTCCCGGAGCGTGGCCACCTGCAGGGCCTCCTTCAGATCCTCCAGATCAACCTTGATATCTTTGATGTTGGCGTCGAGGAACTTCTGCTCGTTGATGAGTAGTTCCCAAAACTCCCTCATTCGCGCTTGCGCCTTAGCTCCGGTGAAACGTTCGTAGACATGGCTCAGGACCTCGAATAGCAGGGCGCCCTTGGGAACTGCTAACTTCATGCCGAACAGGACGAGCGGGAGCGGGCTCTCCTGCGGCTCAGGATTTTGTGCCTTCCAGGCTTCTACTGGATTGTCAATGGCCATTCTCTGAACAATTGTAACGGGAAAGAGGCGGCGGCACCGTGCTTCTTGGACGTTGGCGAAGCTTTCTGATACACGTCCCGGATGCCCCGGCGCAACTCTCGATACAGGCTTCACTCCCCCTTACTTTCTCCGCTGGATGGCCCAAATCCGCAGCGTCCGCCCATGCCTTGCCGGAATCGTTCCCGCTCCTCAGGCGTCATTCGGTCCCAGCGCTCCGCCATGCGCTCACCCATCCTCTCAGCTATTCGCTCACGCACCCGCGCGCGCATACCGGACCGATAGCCACCGTGGCGTCCCACTCCGCCGAACAGAACCCGGCACAACACCAGAATTCCCAGCGCTTGCCAGAAGGTGATCAGGCGCCAGCCGAAAAGCGGCGGCAGCAGCCAATTCCACAGCAGCTTCACGATTTCGCCGCCGATAAAGATAAACAGCACAAGCAGCGGCGGTGCCAGCAGGAAAATCCACCATTTCCTTCTCATGTTCAGTTCCTCATTTCCTCGTAAATTCGTCGTAAATGCTCTGCAACCGCTCGCGCAGATGCAGCACCGCATAGCGTTTGCGCGAGAGCAGCGTATTCACGCTCACGCCGGTCTCGGCGGCCATCTCCTTGAAGTTGCGCCCTTCCAATTCGTGCGCAATAAACACCTCGCGCTGCTCCTCGGGCAACTCGTCCAGCGCCAACTCAAGTTCATCGAGCAGGAGGTTGCGAGCGTAAAGCGCCTCCGGCCCGGCATCGGGCGACGGCAACAGCTCCTCCAACTGCAGCAGTTCGCCGTTCTCGTCCGCGAGGGCGGTATCGCTGAAGCTCGCCGGCTTCTTTTTGCGGAAGAGATCGATGATGCGATTGCGCGCCACGCGAAACAGCCAGCCGGTGACGTGATCGATCGGCATCAGCAGGCGGTTCGCTTCCACCAGCTCGTAGAAAACGTCCTGCAAAATGTCCTCCGCGTCGCGTGGATCGGGCACGCGCCGGCGAATGAAGTCGCGCAGCCGGGACTGCTCCCGTCTGACCACTTCGGAAATCCGCTGGTCCTGTTCGAGTGCCATTCGCTCCAGGCTCGCCGCGACCTTCATCTACGGTGGTAGACGAATGACGGGGTGCGGATATTGTAGGACCGCTAAGTTTCTGAGGACGACGGTCCCGATTAGCGACTGGTTGCCATTAGCACAATGGCCTGACTTTCTGATATACGTCCCGCATGCCCCGGCGCGACGAAATCGCCGCAGAAAAAGGCCTGCACCACCAGCTCCATGCGGGCCAGATGGCGATGGTCGCCGTGGGAGGCTCAATTGGCACTGGCTTGCTGCTGGGCACAGCCCCGGCGATGCATCTAGCCGGCCCGGCCGTCATCCTGAGCTTCGCCTTCGCTGCCTTTGTAAGCTGGACGGTCGCCATGGCTCTCGGCGAGCTCTCCTGCGCGCATCCCGCCGCCGGCTCGTTCGGCGTCTACGGCGATATGTATCTGAACGATTGGGCGGGATTCATCGCGCGCGCCGGATATTGGGCGGCGATTGCCATTTCCATCGGCGCGGAGCTGGTGGCCTCTGCCACCTACATGGGATTTTGGTTTCCGAAGATTCCCGCGCTGGTGTGGGTGGTCGTGTTCTCCGCTTTTCTCTTGCTCGTGAATCTGTGGGACGTCGGCCGTTATGGCCGTTTCGAATTCTGGTTCGCCATGATCAAAGTGGTGACCATCGCGGCGTTTGTCGTTCTCGGAGCTAGCCTCCTGTTGACCGGACGCGTGCCCGCACAATACACGACCCAAGGCGGATTCTTTCCTCGCGGCGTGCTGGCGCCTCTTCTAGCGATTACTTTCTCGATCTACACCTTCGGGGGCGTGGAGTTTGTCGCCGTGACTTCTGGAGAATCTCGCTCACCCCAGGAAGTCGCCAAGGCAACTCGTATCACATTTGTGATGCTGGCACTGATTTATCTGGGTGCCACCATTGTGCTTGCGGGAGTCATGCCGTGGACACGCGCGGGCGTGACCGAAAGTCCGTTTGTGAGCGTCTTCCGCTCAGTAAGAATTCCGGGAGCTGCCCACCTGATGAATTTCGTGGTGCTGACCGCGGCTTTGTCGGGGGCGAATGCCGCGTTTTATATTTCGTCGCGGATGCTGTTCTCGATGGCCCGCACCGGCTGGGCGCCCGCGCGCCTCGGACATCTGAACCCCGCCGGATCGCCTAACCTTGCGTTGCTGGCTTCGTCCTACGGGATTGTCGCGGCCCTGGTGCTAGAGAAATTCGCACCTGCCGTTGCCTTCGAGTACATCCTGCGGGGAGCATTCTTCGGAATGATGCTTTCGTGGCTCGTCTCTTTGGCGGCGCATGTTTCGTTTCGGCGGCAAACAACAGACATGGTTCCAACATTGCCTCTGCGCGCGCCTCTGGGAACCACGGGATCAGTCTTGGGATTTGTGCTGGTCTTTGCCGCCGTTTTGAAGAGCTGGTGGGATTCGCGCGTAAATCTGATCAGCGGAGTCGGTCTCCTGGTCGGATTAACGCTGGCTTATTTTGCCGTGAAGCCCAGCCAGAATAAATCCTAAAACGCAGAGCACGCAGAGGATGTTGATTTCTAGACCTTGCGCTCTTTACGGATGTTTTAGCACTCTTTGCGGTTAAAGGCTTTACCGCAAAGTTCGCGAAGTCCGGCGGTTCAAGATTTTGACCTCGCGTACAATTGAAAGCATGCCTGACGATCTGCTCCGTTACCGGCTTGAGTTTCCCATCCTCGAACGCACCACGTACCTGATCAGCAACTCGCTGGGCGCCATGCCGCGCGGCGTGTATGACGCCATGAAAGGTTACGCCGATATCTGGGCAACCCGCGGAGTGCGCGCCTGGGAAGAACGATGGTGGATGCTGGCCGCCGAAGTGGGGGACGAAATCGGCGCGCTGATGAACGCTCCCAAGGGCTCGGTTTCCACTCATCAGAACGTGACCACGTGCCAGGCCATTGTCGCCTCCTGCTTCAATTTCTCTGGAAAGCGCAACAAAGTTGTCTATAGCGACATGAATTTTCCCTCGATCATGTATTTCTGGGAGGCACAGAGGCCGCTGGGCGCACGGGTGCACATGGTGAAAACCGATGACGGAATTACCGTCCCCACCGAACGGCTGCTCGACGCTATCGACCAAACTACGCTGCTGGTGCCGGTTTCGCACGTGATTTTCCGCAGCGCGTACATTAACGATGCCAAAGCGATCATTGAGAAGGCGCACAAAGTCGGTGCGCATGTGGTGCTGGATATTTTCCAATCCCTCGGCACGGTACCGGTTGACGTGCAAACCTTGAACGTCGATTTTGCCTGCGGCGGTGTTTTGAAGTGGCTCTGCGGCGGGCCCGGCGTCGGTTATCTGTACGTTCGTCCGGACCTTGGCAAGAAGCTGGAGCCAAAATTTACGGGCTGGTTTGCGCATCGGGATTCGATGGCCTTTGAGACCGGTCCCATCCGTTACACCGATCCGCCGTTCCGCTTCATGAATGGAACCACACACGTCCCGTCGCTTGAGGCAGCACGACCGGGTCTGAAAATTATTTCGGAAGTCGGCGTTCTGCGCATTCGAGAAAAATCGAAGAGACAAACCGCGCGGCTCATCCAACTGGCTGATCAGCACGGCTGGCGGGTCAACTCGCCGCGTGATCCCGAACAGCGCGGCGGAACGGTTTCCATTGATATGCCGGACTCCCAAGAAGTCTGCCACGAACTGCTCAAGCGCGAAATCCTGGTCGATTGGCGCCCCAGGGCTGGCGTGCGAATGTCACCGCACTTCTACAATACGGACGAAGAGATCGAGGCAGCGATCGAAGCAGTGGAAGAAATCCTGAAAGAACGAACTGTCGCTTTACGCTAGCCGCAGACGGGGTGGGATGCCCGTCCTCCGAGCTCTTAGGATTACCAAGGTAAGCCCCGATACCGCCCTACGCTGGTAGCCAGCCCTTCCACCCTTTACACTCGCCCCAACACCGTCTTTAAGCGTAAGTGCGCGACGATGATCGCTGTCATTTTCAGAACAACTTCTTCGGTCCCCTGGTTTTGGCCGGTGCTCGGGGTTTGCGCCGGCGTGTACCTATTCATTCACGGATTTAAACTCCTGCAGCGCAAACGCCTGATCATGGACACGCCGGCTTCGAGGGTTCGCAGCGCGGCCATGGGGCTGGTGGAAGTTAGCGGGTTGGCCACAGGTCCGTACTCGATGCAGGCGCCGATCACCGGCAAGCCCTGCTACTACTACCGGACCATGGCCTGGCAATGGAGGCGCGAGGGCAAGAACAACA
>DASPSE010000295.1:0-5353 GCA_035624085.1 Terriglobales bacterium | reverse complement strand
CCGACCTTGCGGTGGGCGTTGGCGGCATTGCCGATGCCGTCGAACTGCAGATAGGCATAGCGCAGACCCGCTTCCGCCGCTTGTTGAGCAAACTGGAGGCTCTTGGCGAATTCGATGCCGTTGGTTGCCGCCTGCACGCTGTTGAAGCCGACCTTGCGAGCATAGCGGATGGCATCCAGAAAGTAGGGCGACAGCGTAGGTTCGCCACCGGAGAACTGCACCGACATCTGCCGCCTCGGCTTGATGGTGGTGGCGTTGTCGAGCATCGTCTTGATGTCTTCCCAGCTCAACTCGTGCACGAAGCCGACTTGATTGGCGTCCATGAAGCAGGGATCGCACATCATGTTGCAGCGGTTGGTCAGGTCGATGGTCAACACCGAACCGCGACCATATTTAATGGTGCTGGTGCCGTGCTTGTGCAGCTTCTCATCGCTGTGCGCGCGAATGTCGCGGCCGGGAAAAACTTCCTCGAGGTGCTGGGTGAATTCGGTGTCAATCGACATCACATCTTCGAAGTGCCCGTGCTTGGGGCAATCCTTCACCATCAGAATCTTGCCGTCGCGCTCGATGATCTGCGCCTTCACCTCGCCGACTTTTTCATTAAGCAGAACTTCGTAAGGCAGTTCGCCGTCGAGAATGCGCTGGCGAATTTCCGGGACGCAGCGCGGGCAGAGCGAGTCCGTGGTGCGCGGCCAGCCGAGCGGCGGTTTCGACTTCTCGTAGGATTTGAGCAGTGGCTTGTCTGACCACTTAGGCGTGGGCGAAGGATTGGGCTTGATGCGGTTGAGCCGGTCGAAAACCACCCATACGCCCTTCGCGGCAACCGTCACTGCCTTCTCTACATATTTAATAGGCTTGTGCATTTCTTCTCGCTTTCCACTGCCTGGGATTTGATCCCTGGGTTCTCAACACACAGCCGACGGAGACGCAGCGAACTGCGTCTCTCTCAGAGTCACTGTTTTTGACCTTCACCTGGAAGAAGGACTGGATCGACCTTCCCCTGGAGTTCTCTGAAGCTATGGTATGGAATGCGACAGGGTAACACACGGACATCGCAACAAAAGGGCGAAAATCATGGTTTAGCGGTCGGATTGGGGCAGGGAACGGGGCTAAGTGATTGAGGCAGTAGCCGGTAGCACCTTCATCGCATATCATCCCGAAGCGCCCTGCCTCTTTTGCGCGAAAGCGTAGAAAACCGGCACGCCCGCCAGAATCACCAGGCAGCCCAGAGCAGAATTCCGGAGATTGTCGGTGAAGGTGTAATAATAAATAAAGGAGCAGAGCAGAAACGAGCACAAAATAGGCGGAGACGTTCTAAACTCGACAGCTCCCTACTTCTTGTCGATTCTGTTCAAGAACGTTTTCGCCACCCAGATATTCGCTCCGTCAAATGCCACGCCGGCAGTATCGTCATTGTACAGAGGTCCTATTTGCTTGCCGTCACTGGCGCGCAGTTCGCCATAGTAGGGGCTGCCGGTAACCCAGATGTTGGTTCCGTCAAAGGCAACGCCGTACACGGCTGTTGGCAACGAAAAAGTTCCCAAGACCGTCCCGTCGCTCACCCGTAGTTTGGTTACCGTACCGGCGGCCCTGTCGGCGATCCACAGGTTGGCGCCATCGAAGGCAATGCCGAGCAGATTGGATTGGCTGGAGCCGATGTTATAAGTGGCCAATATCGTCCCATCGCTCATCCGCAGCTTGGTCACTGTGCCGCCGCTGTAACTCGTCACCCAGACGCTCGCTCCTTCAAACGCAGCCGCGATGGGTGCGCCCCCCAGCGTAAATGTCCCTAACGTCGTGCCGTCGCTGGCCCGCAGCTTGGTAACCGTTCCATCGTTGCCGTTAGGGACCCAGATGTTCGCTCCGTCAAAGGTCATCCACCATGGCCCCTTGCCAACGTTGAACGTGCCCAGTACAGTTCCGTCGCTGGCCCGCAGCTTGGTTACGGTGTTGTCGAAGCTGTTCGAGACCCAGATGTTCGCTCCATCAAAGGTCACACCTACAGGACCGTGCCCAACGTTAAACGTGCCCAGCACTTCATCATCGCTGGCCCGAAATTTGGTCACCGTGTCCGCGCCGTAGTTCGCCGTCCAGATGCTGGATCCGTCGAAAGCTACGCCGTACGGTTGGCTGCCAACGGTGACGTTTGCCGTGTTGTTGATGTACCACTTCAGCAAGGCGATTTGCAGCGGGTTCGCCGGCGGCGGGGCGCTGCCGGCATTTGGCATTTGCTTGGGCGCGGCCACCTGCGCCCATGCACTTGCCCTTCCGGCAATCACCAGAACTGGAAGAAGAAGGGCGGTCAATACACGTTTCATTTCTCCACCTCCTGTGGGTTGGGCATAGGGAAATCGGCTGGCTTCGGGCGACCAGTAAAACTAAGTGCGGGTATGTCGGTTCTCAGGTCTCCGAAAAAGTCGAATTGGAGGGCATTTTCTCCCGCCTCTTGGCCCGCGTCAATAGGAGGTTTCACGACCCACGCTTGGCGCCCTCCCCAAATTAAGAGCTCTTACCGCAAAGAGCGCCAAGGACCGCAGAGCTCGCGAAGAGGAACTTCAAAGTTGAAACTCGGACACCACCTTGTTACGAAATCCGAACAGGACTTGCGGCCGCCTCAGCTTCGGCGTTTTCGCGCGAAGGCGTAGAAAACCGGCACGCCCGCCACAATCACCAGGCAGCCCAGGGCCGAATTCCGAAGATTGTCGGTGAAGGTGTAATAAAGGAGCAGCGCCGAGACCAGCACAAAAAGAGCCGGAACCACGGGGTATCCCCAAACTCGATAAGGGCGATGCGCTTGCGGATCGCGCCGGCGGAAGACAAACACGGTGCTGCCCGCGATCATGTAGAAGAGCCATTCCGCGAAGATCGCCAGCGAAAAGAATTGCCGAAAGCTGCCCCCGAGCAACAGCAGAATAATCGACAACACAGCTTGCACCACGATGGCCACCGCGGGCGTGTGATAGCGCGGATGAACTTCAGCCAAGGCGGAGAAAAAATAGCGGTCGCGAGCCACGGCGAACGGCACGCGCGCTCCGCTCATGATCGTGCCATTCAGCGTAACTAACATTGAAATTGCCATCGCTGCCGAGACAGTCGCAGCGCCAGCAGCGCCCAGAACCAGGCCAATCGCGTCCGAAGCAGCACGCGGCGAAGCGGCAATTGCGTTTGCCGGCAACACGAACTGCACCGCCGCGTTCACCAGCATGTAGAGCCCGCCGACGGTGGCCACGCCGACGATAAGCGCGATCGGAATATTGCGCTCGGGTTCGCGGATTTCCTCCGACACCATATTGAGATCATTCCATCCGTCATAGGCCCACAGCGCCGCGACCAGCGCCGCCATAAAGCCCGCGATCCCTCCCTTCGCTCCTGCGTAATTTTCAGCGAAGTGGCTCCAGCTTCCTGCGCTGTAAGTGAATCCGATAAACACGATGGCGAGAATGATGGCAATTTTCAAAACTGTGAAGATGAGTTGGAATTCACCGGCTTTCTTGATGCCGACGTAATTCAGAAGTGAAATCAGCACGGCGGCGGCAATGGCAACCAGCTGGCCGTAGGTGACGGGGCCGGCGAAGTGATCCGCGAAAAAACTGAAGATGGAAAAAGTTCCCAGAATGCGGACCAGGCCGGTGGTAACTGTAGCGATCGAGGCCGGTTTGGCGATCACAAACCAGGTCCAGGCGTAGAGAAATCCAGCCAGGGGGCCGTAAGCGTCGCGGACGTACACATATTCGCCTCCGGCTTGCGGCTTCATGGCGCCGAGTTCGGCGTAGGTGAGGGCTCCGAAAAACGACAGCAGACCCCCAACCAGCCAGACAATGTAGACCAGCTTGGCGGAGCCGACCGCCTGCATCATCTCGGCAGGAACAAGAAAGATGCCGCTGCCGATGATGGTGCCCACGACCACTGCGCACGCCTGACTTACTCCCAGTTCGCGGAGGAGATGAGGGCCCGGCTGCGCTGCGTCTTTTGCCATGAAGAGGAATGAGTATAAGCGAAAACCTTGAAACGCAGAGAACGCGGAGTACGCTGAGGAATTTCAGCTTTCTCTGCGCGGCTCCGCGCCCTCTGCGTTTAGAGGTTTCTTGTCCCGGAACGACGCACTGACTCCGTAACCAACAGCAAACGTCACGACAGTTCCGATGAGCACGTACCATGTCCACGGAATGCCCGTGCCGAGCCAGATGTAGAGTTCCACGCCAAAGCCGCACAACATGCCCACCATCGCGCCGCGTTGATCGGCGCGCCGCGTGAGCACTCCGAGCAGAAACACGCCCAGCAGCGCGCCATAAGCCACAGACGCGATCTGCAATCCCACTTCGACTACGCGTCCAACTTTGTGAAGGGAAAGTACGGCGAGTCCGAACAAAACCAGCGCCCAGATCAGCGTCGCCAGCCGCGAGAGCTGCAGGCGTCGTCGCTCATCGGTTTGCGGATTGCGCCGCAGATAAAAATCGATGATCGAAGTGGAAGCGAGCGAATTGAGCGCAGCGCTCAGATTCGACATCGCCGCCGCCAGAATCGCGGCGATCAGCAGGCCGGAAATTCCGTGCGGCATGCGGCTTACGATAAACGTTGGGAAAATTCTGTCGGCTCGCCCAAAGTTTGACGAGGGCACACGATAGTACGCAAACAGCATCACTCCAATCGTTAGAAACAGCGCAAACTGAAAAAGAATGGCGACTCCGCTCGAAAGCAGCGCCGTGACCGATTGCCGTTGGCTCCGCGCGGCCAGAAGCCGCTGAACAATCAGTTGGTCGGTGCCGTGGCTGGCCGTGGTCAGAAACGCGCCGCCCAGCAAGCCCGCCCAGAATGTGTACGGTCTCCAGAAATCCGGCGTGAAATCGAACACGCGGAACTTGCCGGCGTTTGCGGCAACGTTATGAATAGCGGGCCATCCTCCCGGAACCAGATGTACGATCATGAACAGCCCGACAATCGTTCCGCCCACATAAATTAAGGTTTGCACCACGTCCGTCCAGATCACTGCTGCCAGTCCGCCCTCGAAGGTGTAAATCAGCGTCAGCGCGGTGATGATGGCGATGGACGCAACCTCGCCTGTGCCCAAGGCAAGGGCTATCACAATCGATATGGCATAGACGCGGACTCCCTCGGCGGCAGCGCGAGTCAACAAAAATAACCCCGCGGTCAGTGATCGCAATCTGCGGCCGAAACGGCGCTCGATCAATTCATAGGCCGTGTAAAGATCGCCGCGGAAATAATGAGGCAGGAGAACGAAGCTGATGACCACGCGGCCCACGAGATATCCGAGCACCACCTGCAGGAAAGTGAGATTCGTATCGTAGGCGAGGCCGGGAATGCTGATGATGGTCAGCGTGCTGGTTTCAGCGGC
>DASPSE010000294.1:0-11507 GCA_035624085.1 Terriglobales bacterium | reverse complement strand
CCCCGAGGCTGTAAAGGTGATGACCGCTGCCGGCGCCGACATCGAGACCTCAACATTCGATTGGGGCGCTGACCGGTATCTTTCCGACGGCGTCACCGTTCCGTCCGGCAGTTTCGCCATGCTGGAGCGCGATTTCGATGCGATTCTGGTTGGCGCCTTTGGCGATCCGCGAGTCCCGACGAACATTCATGCCAAGGAAATTCTGCTCGGCATGCGCTTCCAGATGGATCTTTACGCTAATGTTCGCCCGGTGCGCCTGCTGGATGCCGCTCTGTGCCCGCTGAAGGGCATCGCGCCGAAGGATCTTGATTTTGTCGTGATCCGCGAGAACACTGAAGGCGTTTATACCGACGCCGGCGGCGTCTTCAAACGCGGAACCCCGGATGAAATCGCCGTGCAGGAAGATATCAACACGCGTAAAGGCGTGGAGCGCATCATTCGCTACGCTTTCGAATATTGTGAGCGCCATACAAAACAGGAGGGCACGCGCCGCCAACGCGTGCTCATGTGTGACAAATCGAATGCCATGACCCACGCCGGCGGATTATGGCAGCGCACGTTTAAAGAAGTCAGCAGCGAGTATCCGCAGATCAAGGCTGAACACATGTATGTAGACGCGCTCTGTATGCAGATGGTGCGCGATCCGCGGCAGTTCGATGTGATCGTCACCAACAACATGTTCGGCGACATCATTACCGACTTGGCCGCTGGACTCCAGGGCGGTTTGGGCATGGCCGCCAGTGGAAATATTCATCCCGGAAAAACGTCAATGTTTGAGCCGGTACATGGCTCCGCACCGACAATCGCAGGGAAGAATGTCGCCAATCCCTTCGGCGCGATTTTGACCGCGGCAATGATGTTGAATCATCTTGGGCTGACCCGTGAAGCCGAGAAGATCGAGGCGGCGGTTTTGGAAGCCGTGCACGAGACGAAAACCACGCAGGATATCGGCGGGACCTTGGGGACGACAGAAGCGGGAAATTGGGTCGCAGATCGGGTTAGCGCAAATTGATGCTTTCACCCACCCAGGCAAACCCGGCTTGGATTTCGCACGGCTGGAAGCCGTGCGCTTCCACGGTGCTGTCCAATTCATTGTTGTCGTTGTCGACATGCTGCGATGTGACGATCCGCACAAAGCCACATTGTGCATTCCCGAAACGATTACGCGGCTACCCCAGCGCCTTCCTCAATTCCCGCCGCAGAATCTTTCCGGAAGCGGTCTTGGGGATTGCATCGACGAAGCGAATTTCGCGGGGCTGCTTGTAGTGAGTGAGGCGGCCGGCGACGAAGCCGCAGAGAGCTTCGCGAGTCTTGTCCGAGGGCAGCGAGCCTTCCCGCAGAACTACAAATGCGACGGGAATCTCTCCCAACGTTGAGTCCTGGCAGCCCACCACGCCGCAGTCGCGTACTGCGGGGTGTTCGAGCAGCACAGCTTCGACTTCCGCGGGCGCGACCGGGAATCCTTTGTACTTGATCATCTCTTTGCGGCGATCAAGCACGTAATAGAAATCATCCGCATCGCGGCTCACGATGTCGCCCGACCAATACCATCCGTCGCGCAGCACAGCGGCTGTGGCTTCCGGTTCTTTCCAATACCCCGACATAAATTGCGGGCCGCGCATGATTAGCTCCCCGGGCTCGCCGGAAGAAACTTCATTTCCATTTTCGTCGAGCACGCGGCAGTCGGTCTGGACGAGCGGCTGGCCAATCGACTCGGGGCGGTAAAGCTCCGGCTCTAAATACCCGATATGAGTTACCGGTGAGGCTTCGGTCATCCCGTAACCCTGGACCACGAGGATTCCGGTCAACGCGGTGAAACGGCGGGCAAGCTCCGGAGCCAGCGGCGCCGCACCCGACTTTACCCAGCGCACGCTATGATTTCTGGGAAATTGTCCGGCCTCGGCAGCCTGACAGAGAGCATTCAGCGCGGGCGGCACGGTCGGCATCATGGTGATGCCCTCTTCGGCGATGAGCGACAATACTTGCGGGACATTGAAGCGCGGCATCAACACCAGCGTGGCGCCTAGCGTAAGCACGGGGTTGAGCACGACGTTCAGGCCGTAGATGTGGTAGAGCGGAAGGAAACACAGGTTCACCATATCGTGGTTCATCGCCGTGCCGTGCGGTGCGATGAATTGAAACACGTTCGCGACCAGGTTGAAATGCGAAAGCATCACCCCCTTGGGCAGCCCAGTGGTGCCGCTGGAATAGGGAAGCGCAGCGAGAGTTCGATCGGAAGTCTGATCGAGCGTTGGCAGGGCGGCTGTCGAGCGCGTCAGCAAATTCGTGAACGGCTCGCTGCCTGGAGCGGATTGCCGCGTGGTGTAAACGCGCCGCAGATTTGGCAGGCCAGCAAGATCGATTCCCTCCAGGTTCGGCCCGTCACTCACCAGCATCGCCGCGCCGGAATTTTCCAGTTGGTAGCGAACCTCGCGTTCACGATATGTCGGATTTAAAAGAGTAGGAATTGCCCCGGCCAGTGTGGCCGCGTGATAAGCGGCACAAAATTCCCAGGAATTTGGCAGGAAGATAGCGAGAATCTCGCCGGGTTTTTGACCGGCGGTTATCAATCCGCGTGCAAGTGTTTCGACCAGCTCTCCATATTCAGCATAAGTAAGCCGACGATTGCAGGATGTGTCGACGATCGCAGTTTTCTCCGGAAAGCAGCGGCAACTTTCAAGAATAAGATCATGGACGAAGCGGCCGTGCGGGTCGGCATAGAGTTGGGTGCGCAGCATGCGGCTCTAGATTGTAGCGGAAACGTGACGGTGGAGGGGTCAGCTGGCCAGCTTGCGCAGAAATTCCTGCTCGCTCATCCGATACTTGAAAGCTTTGCGGCCATCGATGAACACGACCGGGACTTCGTCCGTAAATTGGCGGCGAAGTTGTTCATCCGAGTCGACATCGACTTCTTGCCAAGTAAAGCCGCCGCGGCGATGCAGCTTGGTCAGAGTCTCTTTCACGATCTCGCACAAATGACAACCCTTGCGCGAGTAAACAATGACTTGCCGCAGCACGGACATGCGGCAAGTGTAACAGACATTGACGCGCAAAAGGCCACGAAGATGATGGACTGGAGGTCGGGCCGATGACCGAAACGGGAGACGAAAAGCTTCTGAACCGGGGCCCCAGGAATCTCCGGTCTGTAGACTTTACTCGGCATCTGCTCGTGACCCCCGGTCTGGGAATCTACCTTTGTCAGGCGACAGGGTACAATCCGAAGCATGGTGAATGGCAAGCCCCTGGCTGGCAAGGTGGTTCTGATTACCGGCGGGGCACGCCGTCTGGGCCGGGCAAGCGCCTTAGCCCTGGCTGAGGCAGGCGCGGACGTGGCGATAACGTTTTTGCGATCAGCCGACGAGGCCCAACAAACAGTCACAGATCTGAAGAGTCTACGCGTGCGAGCGAAAGCCATTCGCTGCGACATCACCGATGAAAAGAGCGTAAGAGAGGCAATCAGACAAACCGCCAAAGAGCTCGGCGGCATCGACATCCTGGTGAACAATGCTGCGAATTATGAGACCGCTGAGTTCGAGAAACTCACGCTCCAACAGTGGGATGCGATTTTCGCCACCAATACGCGTGGGCCGTTTCTGGTTTCGCGCGAGGCGCTGAAGTTCCTGCGCCCACGGAAGGGCAAAATCATTAACATGGGATCGCTGGGCGGACTCCAGCCATGGGCGAGCCACGCTCATTACTGTTCGTCCAAGGCCGCAGTTCACATGCTGACCAAGGTGATGGCCAAGGCGCTGGCGCCGGAGATTGCCGTCAACTGCGTAGCGCCGGGGATGGTTGACCTGGGAGACAAGTCGGCGGCTGCTTTCATGACGCGCATGGCCAGCCAGACGCCGATGCTGCGCAACGGCACTGGAGAGGAAGTGGCGGCGGCCGTTCTATTCTTCGCCACCGCTCCCCATTTCATCACCGGACAGATTCTTCTGGTGGATGGTGGACTAGGACTGTAATCGATTGAGGCCGGACGTCCTCGCCCGGCCCCACTCAGCATTAGGTAACATCTCTTAGAATCTTTGTTCACGGACCGATGAGAGTCGCTCTCGCCATCTCGTTCTTCCTCAGCCTGGCGTTTCTGTGCGCAACACCAATGTCCGGGCAAGCCCGGCCGGAGGATGGCGGGCATGAACTGCAGCTGTGGAGCGGGGGCGGCCACTCGGTTCCGGGGGGAACGTCAAACACCAGCGTGTGGAACGCAGGACTGCGTTACGGATGGATTCTCTCCCGGCCACACGGGCCGGGATTTCTTAAAGGACGATTCGAATATGTCCTGGATGCCACGCCGGCGTTCGTAATCTGGCAAAAAGTCAACACGGCGTACGGCGGAGGCTTCAGCCCGCTGGGATTGAAGTGGAATTTTGCCACGCGCGGCCGAGCCGCGCCTTACCTGGAGCTGAACGGCGGAACTCTGTTCACCAACAAAAACGTGCCGCTGGGCACATCGAACGTGAACTTCACTTCGGCAGGGGCCTTCGGTGTGCATCTCTTCGGACAAAAGTACGCTTGGAGTCTGGAAGCTCGCTACATGCATATTTCGAATGCTGGGCTTGCCACGCCGAATCCCGGGATCAATACCGTGCAGGTACGCTTGGGGATTGGCAGGTTCTGGCACAAATAGCGAACGCCCCGGCGCGTGTGTTGAGGGCACAGGCTAGCTCGTCAGATTGTAAATCAAGCCGAACGGATCCTTGACGTAGCATCGCGGGAAATCAGGCTCGTCCTTGATGATTTCGCAACCGTTCTTTACGAGCCGGAGCTTGGCCTGCTCGACGCTTTCAACCGTGACTTCCAGAACTGGCCCCAGTGTAGGACCTCGTTCGATAAAGAAGTTGATATGCTCGCCACGGAGACTGATCATGTTTGGCCTCTCCTCGGTGATCTCGAACCCGAGATGAGTGACGTAGAAAAGCGCGGCTTTACTTTGATCCTTCGCTTGAATCAGGATATCTGTACCGAAACTGTTTGCCATATTAACCTCAGACTTTGCTGCTATGCTCCCGCCTTGGTGGCCAACATCTCTACGACCGCAATATTCTGCATCAACCTCTTTTTCACTGCAATGGCGATCGGGCGATCGCCTGTCAAAAATCGTGACGCAGGCATGATAAGCCAAAATAAGGCTGCCAGTCAGGCCTTTGGGTTATCTGATGGGTCTGCCAGGTTCGTTGTTGTCTTCCAGGGTTATTACCAGCTTTCCTCGAGCGTGGCCTTCTTCCAGATATCGGATAGCCTCAGGGACTTCACTCAACCCGTAGCGCTTGTCGATGACCGGCTTTACTTTTCCTTCCTGGATGAGATCCCGCAGGATGGTCAGGTCGTTTTTGTTCATCTTGGCCAGAAAGAAGCTCATGCACTGGCTCACGAACCACGACAGGACAGGTGCTGTAATCGCGCGAGTCAACCCCGGCCCGATCCATCCCTGATCGTTTGGTCCCCCGCCTCCCACCAATACATACCTGCCCTTGGAATTTAAGACCCGCCTGCACTCTAACAAGGAATGGTTTCCAACGTTGTCGAGAATCACGTCGTAACGTTGCGCACCCTTGGTGAAATCCTCATGGATGTAATCAATGATGTGATCTGCGCCGAGCGATCGGACCATGTCCACATTCGTTGTACTGCATACGCCGGTTACTTCTGCGCCGAACCACTTCGCGATCTGCACAGCAAATGTACCCACGCCTCCCGCCGCACCGTTAATCAAGACCTTCTGTGCCGACTTAATCTTTCCCTTGTCGCGGAGCCCCTGCAACGCGGAGAGTGCCGCCACCGGGACAGAAGCCGCCTGCTCAAACGTGACGTTATCTGGCTTCGTGACCAATGCCGACTGCGAAGTACACACATACTCGGCACAGGCGCCGCGGGCTGAGCCGAACACATTGTCGCCCATCTTGAACTGGGTTACGTTCCTGCCAACCGCTTCGACCTCGCCGGCCACATCAACACCGAGTCGTCCAATCTTCGGTTTGCGCAGCCCCATCATGATGCGACCGACGTAGGGCGTGCCTCTCATGAGGTGCCAGTCCAGGGGATTCACGGAAGCCGCGCGGACTTTTATCAAAACTTGGTTATCCCCAGGGGTTGGCTTTTCAATCTCTTCGTACTTGAGAACATCGGGCGGACCGTAGTTGTGATAGACAATCGCTTTCATCGAATTGTTACGGAAGTTTACTTGATCGGCTCTGGGCTCGGAGTTGTTCGCTTGTCACTCGGCCCTAGAGCTCAGTTCGGCTTTACCTTACGCTTCTTCGGCGGCTGCCAGCGGCTGATCCTTGGCGCCCATGATCACCAGCCACAGCATGATTGCCACCTCGCAGGTGATGAGTGGCTGGGTGTAAGTAATCACCTTGCCCTCATACTGTGGAAACAGTAAACCGGCAAAACCGAGGGCCAGATATCCAAAGCAGCCCAGCATCAGCCAAATGCCGAGGATGCGGGGCAGAAAGCGCGATCGGTACACGAGCAGCCCGAAGGGGATAAGCCACAGGCCCCAAAAGGCCTCGTTGCCCAGATCACCGTGGTGATGGAGGCGGAGAAAAAGCATAACGAATGCCTCGCGCTGTGGCTTGTCAAATACGGCCAAGAAATCGGCGCCGCGCGCGAACAGCAACGCGGCAACGTCGTTCACTGCGTTGAGAAAGAATATGGGCACTGGTATCAGGCCGCCCAGGATTACCATCAGGATCGCGAGGCTTTGGTCCACTCCCTTGAGCAAACGATAGAGGGCCAGCGTAACGAAGATCCACCCGGCTGCGCAGAGCAGGTAGCTGACAATGCCAAAGCGGAAGAGCGACTCGTGCGCTGCGATATTGGTGGCCGTCGCGGCCGCGTTCCCATCTACAAACAAGACATGGGGAATGTAGATGAGGCGCACAACCCCAAATACTGAGAACACAAAATATAGAAGTCCTGCCACTCTGGCGTTCTTGCTGAGCGGCGTCATACATCCTCCCGAACGCAAAACATTGAATGACAACAGCACACAGATCACACCGGGTCGCGATATCTGCGCAGCCGTATCGCTAAGCCGAGAAATACGGCAGCAACCACCAGCCCGATCCAAAGACTTGGCGCGCTGAAATATCTAATTGGCGTGAGATGTGTCATGGGACCAGTCGGGAACATCTCTCCCGACGTCACGTCGGTTGGCGCACCACTCCCGATTAGGCGGTTTCCGACCATTGCCGCAAAATGCGAAGTGCGGAAGATAAGCTTCTCAAGCCCGCCGATGGCGACTACCGGCAATGCTGCCCATAACAAGGGTGCGCGGCGCGCCCACCCCGAGACCAGGATCAGCCAGCAATAGACCGGAAACGGCCACAGCACATGCGCCAGCAGAATGTGGTAAAGCAGCATCCCCCACATCTGAAAAATCCCCAACTCATTCCACCACGACGCCACACTCATACCGCTCAGCGGCAGCACAATGCTGCTCAGCAGCAGCATGATCAGATGTAAGGCAATGGTGAACGCAAATGTGAGCAACGGCAGGATGACGAGTGGAATGCTGGCTTTCGCGAGCACGGTGGTAAGGTCGGAAACCGGCAGCGATTTCCAGAACAGGATGCTTCTGTCACGGCGCTCGCCATAAAGCGCGTCGGAAGAATAGAAGATGGTCATCAGGATCAGCGCAGCCATCAAGGCACCCGCCCCGACGTTGTATGGCAGGGAAACGGTTTCCCAATACTTGGCCGGGTCCGTCGCTGACAAGCTGCGCATCTTGTCGAGCCAACGACTCATGTTGAACACAAACCCGACCAGAAACACACCCGCGACCGCCAGTTGGCCGACATAGATCCAGCGGTTTTCCCAGATTTCGCGGCGCACCGACCAATAAAAGGGCCGCGTCGATTGCGCGCTCGCGGCCGCCACTCTCTCTGAGTCAAGCGCCGATTCGCGCAGAACGTTCGATTCCGTATTCATCTGGCCGCTCCTTGTGCCGCGCCTGCGTGATTGCCCATCACCGCGACAAACAAATCGGCAATGCTTGGTGTGCGCACCTCGCCCAGTGCGGTGAGTTGTTGACGGTCAACCTGATCAAACAACAAGAGGCTGCGCCCGAACACCTGACGCTCGTAAATTGGCTTCAACGCTCGCGCTGCGACAAGCTGCTCCGGCTTCACCATCACTTCCACGTAGCGCGCCTCGAATTCTTCCATGCTGCACTTGAGAACGATGCGTCCGTGATTAATGAACATAAGATCCGTGAGCACGTGCTGCACCTCCTCCACCTGATGCGTCGTCACGATGACCGTTCGGCTCCCATCGAAGTAGTCGTTCAGCAGGGAATCGTAAAACTGTTTGCGAAAAAGGATGTCAAGACCGAGGGTCGGCTCGTCCAGCACCAGCAATTTCGCATCAATGGCCATCACCAGTGCGAGGTGCAGTTGCACCACCATGCCCTTGGATAGCTCCCGGACCTTGCTGTTATGTGCGATCGAAGTTTTAGCGAGGAAACCCTCCGCCTTCTTGCGATCGAATCGCGGATGCACGCCCACCATGTACTCTAGCGCCTGCGAAACCCGCATCCAGCGCGGCAATACAGCCACATCGGCGATGAAGCAGACATCGCGCATGAGCTGTTCGCGCTCCGCCCACGGGTTGCGTCCGAGTACCTTCAGTTCTCCCTGATATGGAGTCAGGCCGAGAATGGCGTTGAGCGCGGTGGTCTTGCCGGCGCCGTTCGGACCAATCAGTCCAAGAATGTGGCCCTCTTCGACGCGCAAATCAATGCCGTCCACAGCCACTGTTGTGCCGAAGGCCTTTCGCAGCCTGTGTGCTTCAATCACTGACATGCTCAGCGTTCCTCCTTCTTTGTTGCGTCCCCAGTGGCCTCCAACAGTTCTTTCGGCGTCAACCCGAGCCGCTGAATGGTTGCGTAAACGCGCGGCCACTGTTCGGAAAGAAACTTCTGGCGTTCGCCCTTCAGCAGGAAATTGCGCGAGCCGCTCTTCACAAACATCCCGAGACCGCGCCTCTTCTCGACAAGCTCTTCGTCCACCAGTTCTTGATAGGCCTTAAGAACGGTCAGCGGATTTACCCGACTCTCGGCGGCGACATTTCGTACCGAAGGCAGCGGGTCGCCTTCCTTGAGCACGCCGTCCAGTATCATCGCGACCACGTGATCGCGAAGCTGCCGGTAAATCGGCTGACCGTCATTCCATTCGAGATCCATTGGATTTCCTAATCGTCTTACCGAAAACTCATACGTCAGTTGTTTTTCGTCAGATCCATGTGTGCATGCATAGGCTTGTCTCCGGGCATCATGTAAGTCCAGTCCTCGGTGTGATGGTTCGCGTCGATGAAGGTGAACACGGCATGGTACATGTGTCCGTACTCGTTGCCACCCGAAAGGTCGACAAAATCGAATTCCACCTTCTTGCCATCCGGCGACAGCTTGCCCACCATGCGCGGCCGGTTCCCGGCGTCACAATAGTGAATCAACGTCAGGCGATCACTGTCCAGGTAAAACATCGTGACCGGATGATCGTACTTGGTCGCGTCCAACGGCGTGCCCGCTTCCTGCATCTCGTGGACGAGCGCGTTCCCGCGAGAGGTCACCCGCATGGTGATCTGTCCCATCGTTCCGGCCTTAACGTCCTCCCGCGGCGGGTCGACGGTTATGGGGCCTTGCCATGTACCCGCCAGCATTTTCAAAGTGTCGAAAGATTTTTGCGCAGCGGTCTGCGCCACGGATTTTTGCGCGTCCATCTGAGCAAAAGCCAGGGTGGTGAGCGAGATCAGAACGACAGCCAAGAAAGAACGAAGGGTCCTCATTTTTATTCTCCTTAGTGATCAGAGTCGATCAGGTTTAGAACGAGGTGTTGCAGGTGTCGCGCGGTGGAACCCAGACAGTGTGTCGCGTAGGGAAAATTGAAAGTCATCGTCTTGGCGTAGGGCGCAAGCGTTCCAGCCGCGCGCGGCTGGTTTCCGGTGGTACAAGAGCGATAGAGAACCAGTAGCGATCGGGTTTCCGAGATTTTGTCGGCCCACGATGTTGGCAAAACCTTGATCTTTTCCAGGAGGGCGGTACCCTGCGATGCGAGAACGCCAGCGACGATAAGAATGAACAGAGCGGAAAGTGCAAGGCGTGAGTTCATGTTCGTCCTCCTAGTGATATAGTTAACTATAACACTATATAAGTTGTCAAGGACTTTCTTTCAGGTCCTCCTGTGGAAAACTGAGTGTTTGGAGAGAATAGTCTTTAGGAACAAGTACATGCGGCTATAACAGCATTGCGCCTCTCAAGTCCTCTATCTTTGTTAGATTTTTTCGTGGAGTTGCCTCCGGCGTTTCCCAGAGGCGTTTTGCGCCTTGTTCCGTTGCCGCATAACAAGGAAGGCGAATGACCGCTCGAGAACATGGTTTTCATAAGATAGTATTCGTGGCGGCAATTTCCTTTGCCGCTCTGCTTGCGTTATACGGCTGCGCCCCTCCGACGATTACTGACTTACATCCTGCGAACGTGCCTGTCCGATCCCTTGCACATCCAACCGGCGATCCGGCCAGCCAGTTCCATGAAGAATTTCCCCTCCAGGTGGCCGCGTATTGGACAAAGCCCGATGAGGGAAGACTGGAAATCGAACATTCACTCGGCGCGATGGGAATTCCATTTTTCGTCACCCGTGATCTGAATCAAGCCTTACGACACAGGCTGGTGATCCTCTATCCCACCGTCGATGGACACACATTCAGCAACGAACAAATTGGCCAACTCACTCGCTTTGTCCAAAACGGCGGCTGCCTGCTCGCCGAGAACGTTATTACCGGCGGACTGAAGGCGCTCCTAGGATTTCACGATTACACCGCCTCCCGACGCCGCTATAAAGTAACTTTCACATCGGCTGCTGATCCGGCCCTGCGCTACCTGACTCGGCCGGAAGAAGTTGAAATACGGCTCGGCGATCCAAAATACGGCGACATTTATTGGACGAATGGATTAGCAGCGGATCCGAGCACCACCGTGTTAGCGCGCTTTGACGACGGAACTGCCGCAGTGCTGCGAAACACTTTAGGGAAGGGAAGCACATATCTCTTGGGTGTGAGCCTGAAAGACGCTGTGCTGCGCAATCAGGCAAATCGTGACTATGATGCCGAACGCCATTACGTCAACACCTTCGAGCCTGGCACAGACGTCTGGCTCCTCCTGCTTCGTGGGTGGTACGAATCGCGTCAATCGGGCGCGGTCCGGCTTGCAACCATCCCCGGCGGGCAGAGTTCAGTCCTGCTGCTCTCACACGACGTCGATTGGGGAAATTCCTTTGCGCCTTCGCTGGACTACGCGAAGCTCGAGGCTCAGCACAACGTGCGCAGCACTTTTTTCATCCAGACCAAGTATGTGAGTGATTACAACAGCCGGGCATTCTTCTATGGCAGGAACCTCGACGACCTGAGAAGCCTTGCCGCAGAAGGGTTCTCGATCGGCAGCCACTCCGTGATTCATTCGCGAGGATTCAACAAGGCTGAGCTGGGAACGGGAGACGAGACCTACGCCA
>DASPSE010000262.1:0-9078 GCA_035624085.1 Terriglobales bacterium | reverse complement strand
TATGAATAAGAATCTTGGCTGGAAAGTCATCGTAATCGCAGTAACCCTGGTTGTCTTTGTCTTCGGGATCTTCGGCGTGCCGGACAATTGGTCTGCCAAGGGATTGCTGGCTGCACTGCAAAACCGCATCCACTTGGGGCTTGATCTCAAGGGTGGAACCCACCTGATTCTGCAAGTGCAGGTCAATGACGCGGTCAATGTCGACTCGGACAATGCGCTGGAGCGGTTAAAAGCCGACATGCGGTCTCACAAGATTAGCTACGCGGAGATCACCAAGCCCGATCCGGCTAATAATCCGGACAGGATCGTCATCAAGGGCGTGCCGCCGGAACAGAGCTCCGATTTGCGAACCATCGTGGGTGATCGCCTTCCCGAATACAACTTGGTGTCGGGAGCGGAGAACACTTGGACGGTCTCGATGAAGGCGCAGGCCTTGGCAGAGCTGAAGCAGCGCGCGGTTTCCCAGGCCATTGAGACCATCCGCAACCGCATTGACCAGCTCGGGGTGAGTGAGCCGGTGATAGAGGAGCACGGGCTGGGGCAGTATCAGATTCTGGTGCAACTGCCCGGCGTAGACGATCCCGCGCGGGTGAAGGAAATCATGCAGTCCACCGCGATGTTGGAGATCCGCCAGTCGCTTGGTGGGCCTTATTCCAGCGAACAGCAGGCGCTGCAGGATCACGGCGGGGTCTTGCCGCCGGACTCCGTGCTGCTGCCCGGTCACAACGTTGGCGTGAACCAGGAAGGACCCGTATGGTATCTGGTTTCCCGGTCATCTGCGGTGACTGGGCGCGACTTGCGCAACGCCGAGCCGTCACGCGATGAGAACGGCCAGCCCTCGGTTCAATTCAATCTAACCAACGAAGGTGGCCGACGCTTCGCTGCATTTACCGGCGCTCACGTGGGTGAGAATCTCGCTGTTGTTCTGGACAACAAAATTCAGGAAGTGGCAGTTATTAAAGAACAGATTCACGACAACGGCGTGATCAATGGCCGCTTCAGCGAACAGGAAGCCAAGGATCTAGCAATGATTCTCCGCTCGGGTGCCCTGCCCGCGGGAATCAAATATCTGGAAGAGCGTACCGTGGGACCGTCGCTGGGAAGCGATTCGATCCGAGCAGGCGTCACGGCCGCCATCATTGGCATGTTGGCGGTACTGATCTTCATGCTGGTCTACTATCACGCGGCCGGCATCAACGCGGATGTTGCGCTGATCTTGAACCTCATTATCCTGCTCGGATTCCTCGGTTTCAGCGGCGCTACGCTTACTTTGCCGGGCATTGCGGGGGTGATACTGACTGTCGGCATGGGTGTGGATTCCAACGTGCTGATCTTCGAGCGCATTCGAGAAGAATTAAGAAATGGTAAGACACCCCCTTCTGCTGTGGAACAAGGTTTCAGCCATGCCTGGATCACGATCGTAGATACTCACGTTACGACCATCGTGTCGGCGATCATTTTATTTATTTTCGGGACGGGGCCTGTTCGCGGCTTCGCCGTGACGCTGAGCTTCGGTTTGTTTGCGAACTTGTTCACTGCCGTGTTTGTGTCGCGCGTCATCTTCGACTGGATTTTGACGTGGAAGCAGCGCGGTGAGGCGTTGAGTATTGGGTAAGGTTCTTTGGTATGTCATCCTGAAGCGAGTTTCAACTCGCGAAGGATCTTACGTCCGTCGCAAGCCTTAATGCTGATTGCGGGATCATCTTGGATACGGCAGTGGGAGGTGAAGCGTTCGTAAGATCCTTCGGGCCTAAAGGCCGCTCAGGATGACATGGGATCAAGGTTAGATAAGGAGTTTTAAGCGCTTGGAATTTTTTCGCAACCCCAACATAGATTTCCTCGGGAAGAAGTGGTATTTCCTCGCCTTTTCATTGATCTTCAGCGTAGCGGGCGTGCTGTCGATGCTGTTCTGGCACGGTATCCCGCTGGGCGTTGATTTCCGCGGCGGGACCCTAGTGTACGTTAAATTTGCTCAGACGCCGGACGACAACGCCATCCGAGCTGCCCTGGACCATGCCGGATTGCACAACGCCCGGCTCCAGCGCTACGGCGTGGCGGGAAGCAACGAAGAGTTGATCGACGTCTCGGAAACAGAAACCAGCGAACAAGCGCTCGACCGCAGCAAGATCCAGATCATTAACGCGCTCGAGACGAATACGCCAGCGGACAAGCAGGATCTGAACAACGCCAGCGTCCTCACCGTTAAGAGCTATCTTCTGCAAAAAGACCCGTCACATCTAGGTACAGATGCAGACCCGCGCTACGGCCAAATGGCCCAAGCCATCGTGGATTACCGCGATAAGACGAAGGGCGGAGTGTTGACTTCGATCGATGACCTCAAGAGCGTCGCGGACCCGGCAGTGACCGCTTCTCTGAAAGACGGCTTCTTCCTGTCGAATTTCGCGGTACGTAATGTCGAGATTGTAGGCCCGCAAGTGGGGAAGCAACTGCAAACCCAGGCGAAATTAGCCGTTCTGTATTCGCTGGCCGGAATGCTGGTTTACCTGGCCGTGCGTTTCGAATGGATTTACGGCGTGGCTGCGGTGATCACTGTATTTCACGATACCTTGATTACTGTAGGCGCCTTTTCGCTGACTGATAAAGAGATTTCGCTAACTGTGATTGCCGCGATTCTGACCCTGATCGGCTACTCGAATAACGACACGATCGTGGTTTTCGATCGTATCCGTGAAAACCTGAAGCTGATGCGGCGGGAGAAGCTGTCGGACATCGTAAATCGAAGCATCAACCAGACTTTGAGCCGGACCATCCTGACGGCTGGGTTGACGTTCCTGACGGTTTTAGCCCTATTCCTCTTTGGAGGAGAGGTGCTGCACGGATTCTCCTTTGCCCTGGTAATAGGCATTTTAATCGGAACGTATTCCTCGATCGCCATCGCCGCGCCGATTCTGGTGGCCTATCAGGACTGGCGGGCCAACCGGGGGAAGCAGCCCGTCATGGTGGCGGCGGGCAGGGAAACTGGTCGGCGGGAAAAGGCAAAGGCGAAGGTCTAGGCCAGCCTGGCCTCCCGGTTCGGGAACATTGATGTTTGTGATTCCTTGACATTTGCGTTAGTATCATCCGGTTTTCAGTTCATGGTGTCGAGAAGGCGGGAGCAATGAGGAGGTAGTCGGTGTCTAAGACTTCTTAGGGGTTAGTGTAGGAGGGGCCTTATGTTTGAAGATAGCCTAATCGAATCGGGTGGAAGGCTCAGAACCAAGCGAGGGATGACTACCGCAGCCTCGTTCGTCTTTCAGGCCGCCTTGGTCGGTATCCTGGTGTTGATCCCGCTGCTGTTCACCGAGGCGCTGCCCAAGACGCAATTAATGACGTTCCTGGTGGCTCCGCCCCCGCCGCCTCCGCCGCCCCCTCCGCCCGCAGCCGCTCCCATTAAGATTGTTAAGCAGGTGCAGACGGATATTGTGAACGGCCAACTGCGCACTCCCACCAAGATTCCTGAGAAAGTTCAGATGATTAAGGAAGACGAGGCCCCACCGCCAGTGATGTCAGCGGCCGGCGTCGTCGGTGGAGTACCGGGTGGGGTGCCAGGTGGCTCCATGGGTGGTGTAATCGGTGGAATTATCAGCTCCACTCCGGTGGCTGTGCCTAAGGTGGCTACGCCCCAGCGTGTGCGGGTGTCGCAGGGCGTCACTCAGGGATTGCTGATCCGCAAAATTCAACCGGCTTATCCCCCGTTGGCGAGGCAGGCACGCATCCAGGGGACCGTGCTGCTGCAAGCCGAGATCAGCAAGGACGGCACAATCGAAAACCTGCGTTTGATCAGCGGCCATCCCATGCTCGCGCCTGCGGCCATTGAAGCCGTCAAGCAATGGAGATACAAGCCCTACATCTTGAACGGCGAGCCGGTGGAAGTGGAAACGCAGATTACGGTGAACTTTACGCTGTCCGGAGGTTAAACCATTCGGATGGTTGTTCGACAGTGCAAGTCGATTTGACAAGTTCTGAGGAGGAAAAAGCAACTCATGTTCGCAGCCAATTTAGCAGCCCATACCCTGAGCAACGTGTCCACCATGGCGGTCTGGCTCTTTCAAGAACAGCCGGTGGGTTGGGACCCGATTTCACTGTGGAAGCAAATGGGACCCACAGCGAGAGGCGTGGTCATCATTCTCTTTATCATGTCCGGTTGGTCAATCGGCGTCATGATTGACCGCTGGATGGCATTCAGTGCAGCCAGAAAGCAGTCGCGGTCATTCGCCCCCGCGGTTGCCGGCGCACTGCGCGATGGCAAGATTGACGAAGCCATCAAGGTGGCGGAACGCAACAAGAAGAGCCACCTGGCGAAGGTTGTTACCGCCGGCTTGATGGAATTCCGCGCTCACCAGGAGAGCGGTGAAATTCCCGGTGAGACGATTGAAGCTTCCAAGCGCGCTCTGGAGCGCACGGAAGCCATTGTTCACGCCGAGCTGAAGCGCGGACTCGGCGGCCTGGCCACCATCGGCTCAACCGCTCCCTTCGTGGGACTGTTCGGCACGGTGATGGGCATTTTGAATGCGTTTAAGGGCATCTCCGAGCAGAAGGCCACCGGTCTTGGCGCGGTCGCGGGTGGTATTGCGGAAGCGCTCGTGACCACGGCCATTGGTCTGTTCGTGGCCATCCCAGCCGTGATGATGTTCAACTACCTGACCGGCCGGGTGGAAGCTTTCGACGTGGAGATGGATAACTCGTCGAGCGAACTGATCGACTACTTCCTGAAGCGCCGAGGAATGCGCCGGTCCTAAGCCTGAGCGGGATTGGCTCCACAGCTTGAGTTGCTGACCGGCGCCGGACAATCTCCGGCGCCGCGCGATGACCCAGGAGGCTGGTCCAGCGGGCGACGCAGACTGAGATTTAGCGCAGGAGACAGATTATGGCACTTGCCAAGCGAGACGAAGGGTCCAAGGTTAACTCCGACATCAACGTCACGCCCATGGTGGACGTGATGCTGGTACTGTTGATCATTTTCATGGTGATCACGCCCATGTTGCAGAAGGGTGTGAGCGTGGACCTGGCCAAGGTAAACAATCCGGAGCAGATGCCGGATGCGGACAAGGAAGACGCACTGGTGGTGGCGATCATGCGGGACGGCAAGGTTTTCTTCGGTAACGACCGGACGGACCCTGACCAGCTCACCCAGAAGGTCAAAGATCGTTTGGCCAACCGGGTGGACAAGCGAGTGTTCATCCGCGCCGATGCCCGAGCCAAGTTCGGAGCCGTGGTACAGATCGTAGACGACGTCCGGGCTGCAGGAGTTGATCAGTTAGGTCTGCTGACCGATCAGAGAAAAGCCACAGGCCAGGCACCGCCGCCCCCACCGACGGGCGGGCAATAGGAGAGATTTATGGGAATGGCAGTCGGCCCCAGCGGGGGCCAGAACGCAAACATTAACGTGACGCCGCTCATTGACGTGCTTCTGGTGTTGCTGATCATCTTCATGGTGATCACGCCGCTGACACCAAAGGGCCTGGAGGCTCTGGTCCCGCAGCCACCGCCGCCGAACCAGAAACAGCCGCCGCCGCAAGCGGATCGCACCGTCGTGGTGCAATTAATTGACCGCGGACCGGGCCAGGTACCGGCGTTGAAGATCAACCAGGAAGATACGACCTGGGACGGTTTACAATCACGGCTGACCGACATCTTCAAGACCCGCGCCGAGAAGGTGATGTTTGTCAAAGGCGATGACAATGTGCCCTTCATGGACGTGGCCAACGTTATCGACATCGCCCACGCCTCCGGCGTCGACAAGGTGGGTCTGATCACCGCTAAGATTGAAGCGGGCGGATAAGCGGCAGGACCGGAAGAGTTCCGTTTCGAGTGCAGATGCGCTTCTCCGGTACTCCGGGTACCGGATCAGCGCGCCTGACTTTTCGCACGTCATACATATCAACCGGTCCCAGTATCTCTTCGCGAGGGAGATTTATAAGGCAATGAAAAAGAGCTTACGTGTGCTGGTGCTCCTGGCGGTTGGTGTAATGTTGGTTTCGGCCACTGCCTGCAATAAGTTGAGAGCGCGCGATCAACTGAACAAGGGCGTGGCATCTTACAAGAATGCCCGTTACGAACAGGCGATCGACCATTTTCAACAGGCAGTCTCCCTGGACCCCACTCTGATCAACGCTCGGCTTTACCTGGCGACCGCCTACGCTCAGCAGTACATTCCTGGGGTGGAAGCGGAAGACAATACTCGGATGGCAACGCAGGCGATCGATCAGTACAAAGCCGTGTTGGAGCGGGACAAGAAGAACATCAACAGCGTCAAAGGCATTGCCTATCTTTATCTGCAGATGAAGAGGTTCGAAGATGCCAAGACCTATTACCGCAAAGCGCTGGAGGTGGATCCCAATGACCCCGAGCCTTACTACTCAGTCGGGGTGATCGACTGGACGCAGTGCTACCAACCACGCATGGAAGAGCGCGCCAAGCTGGGATTGAAGCCGGAAGAAATGTTGAACGCTAAGAACAAAGACCAGAAGAAAGTCTGCGATGATCTCAAAGAGAAGAATACCCCCCTCATTCAGGACGGCATTGATGTTCTCAATAAGGCCCTGCAGTTGCGTCCGGATTACGATGACGCCATGGCGTACATGAACCTTATGTACCGCGAGAAGGCAGATACAGAATGTGACGACCCGGCGACGCGCGCGGCCGATCTGAAGACGGCTGATGAGTGGGTGGACAAAACCATGGCGACGAAAAAGGCCAAAGCGGAGAAACAGCCCGGTGCCCAGGGCATCACCATGGATCAGGGAAGCAAATAACAGGCCTTTCTGGACATACCAATGCCCCTTCCAAAGTGGAAGGGGTTTTTCGTTTGATTGTCTGTTAGCGAGGGGTGTTTGGAGTGTGCGCTGAAGCCGGAAGCATGAACCACTCCCCCAGCAACTTGTAGATATGTTCAAAAAGATCCTTATCGCCAATCGCGGGGAGATTGCGGTGCGGGTGATTCGCGCTTGCCGCGAGATGGGAATCACCTCAGTGGCCGTGTACTCCGACGTCGATCGGGCATCCCTGCATGTCCGCAAGGCGGATGAGGCGTACCATATCGGTCCGGCTGCGGCTGCCGAATCCTATCTGAATTTCGCAAAGATTCTGGACGTTGCGCAATCGAGCGGCGCCGAGGCGATTCATCCCGGCTACGGTTTTTTGGCGGAAAACGCTGCCTTTGCTCAAGCTTGTGCAGATGCCGGGATAAAGTTCATTGGTCCGACTGCGACCGCGATGGAGATGATGGGATCGAAAACGCAGGCCCGTCAGGAGATGGGAAAGGCCGGTGTGCCGTTAGTGCCGGGTACCTCGCGAGGGCTGGAATCGCTGGAACAAGCGGATGAGGTGGCAGCGAGAATTGGGTATCCCATCATGCTGAAGGCTGCCGCCGGGGGCGGCGGAAAAGGCATGCGACTGGTGCAGACGGCCACCTACCTGAAATCCGCTCTCGAAGCCGCCAGGAGTGAAGCTTTGCGGGCGTTTGGGGATGACGAAGTCTACATCGAGAAGGCAATCGTTAATCCTCGGCACATCGAAATGCAGGTACTCGCTGACGAGCATGGCAGCACGGTTTATCTCGGTGAACGCGAGTGTTCCATCCAACGGCGGCATCAGAAAGTGCTCGAGGAAGCTCCTTCTCCGCTGGTGGATGCCGATATGCGGCGACGCATGGGAGAAGTTGCAGTCCGGGTGGCGAAAGCAGCAGGCTATACAAATGCTGGCACCGTCGAGTTTCTGGTCGATCACGACAAGAATTTTTATTTCCTCGAGATGAACACTCGCCTGCAGGTAGAGCATCCGGTCACTGAACTGATTACCGGGCTGGATCTGGTTCACTTGCAAGTTCGCATCGCCGCAGGAGAAAAATTGCCGTTTACACAGGATGAAATTCGCATTCGTGGGCACGCCATCGAATGCCGCATTTACGCGGAGGATCCTGACAACAACTATTTTCCGAGCCCGGGAAAGATCACGTTGCTATTGGCACCTTCCGGACCGGGCATTCGCCGCGACAGCGGAATGTATGAAGGCTGGACCGTGCCCATTGATTACGATCCGCTATTGGCCAAGCTCATTGGATACGGAACCGACCGGCCACAGGCCATTTCCCGATTGGTGCGCGCTTTAAGCGAATATTTCGTGGGTGGGATCAAAACCAACATTTCGCTGTTCCGCCGCATTTTGAATGACACCGACTTCCAAGCAGGCAAGGTGGATACGGGCTTCCTCGACCGGCTGCTGAGCTCCGAACCACCTAATGTCGAGCAGGAAGATGCCAGAATTGCGGCGATTGCGGCCGGAGTGTTTGCCATGCTGGATGGCGTCGCTGAGAGCTCCAAGAACGGAAGGTCACCGCAGGCAGAGAGCGCAGTCAGTTCCTCCGCCTGGAGAAAAGCTGCCAGAGCCGAGGTACTGAGGGGAGCCGACTAGTCGTCGGTTGTCAATTCGAGAAATACGATGACAATGTGGAAGAAAAACATGACCCCAGAAGAGGCGGCGCGGCTTATCGAAGGATTCTTGGCGGGGAACTGTAGCTCGATAGAGTGGTGCGATTTCGCCGAGACACGGCAGGAAGATCCTAAGGTTGAGAGCTGCAGCCAGCGATGCGACAAGCTAGGTCCGATGATAAACAGACCAGGGGAGATGGATGGGGCAGCGGCCGCGGAGCTTACGAAGATCGTTGAAGAGCTGCGATCTTCGGGGTAGGCGCCCCAACGCACGGTTTCAAAATCATACTAAGGCACTGATACAGCGCTTTCCATGCTTTACGACATCGCTATCAACGGCCAGAATTACCGTTTGGAGCTTGAACACACAGACGGGCATTGGCGCTGTCGGCTCGACGGCCGGGAAGTCGAAATGGATGCCGTGCTCGCGCGCCGCGACGTACTTTCGATTTTGGTTGGAGGCAAGGCTTACGAGATCAAGCGCGAGCATACACCTACGGACACTCATCTCTGGGTTGGCAGCGCCCGCTATGCCGCTGAACTGCGGGATCCGCGTTCGCTTCGCAGCCGCCGGACCGGAACCGGCGATGACAAGGGCCCCAGAAAGCTCGTAGCCTCCATGCCCGGCAAAGTTGTGCGCGTGCTGCTG
>DASPSE010000244.1:0-12923 GCA_035624085.1 Terriglobales bacterium | reverse complement strand
CGGAACCCTTGTTTACGATTCCGAAACCGGTGAGAAAGTGCATGACTTCTCGCACGCGGACGAACGGATCGTGGTGGCCCGCGGTGGCCGTGGCGGGCGGGGAAATGCGCAGTTTGCCACCTCGACGCACCAGGCGCCTCGCGAGCACGAGGAAGGACGGCCCGGCCAAGAGCGCACTCTGCGGCTGGAACTGAAACTGCTCGCCGATGTCGGGCTGGTGGGGTATCCAAATGTTGGCAAGTCCACATTGATTTCGCGAATTTCGGCGGCCCGCCCGAAGATTGCAGATTATCCCTTCACCACTCTTCAGCCGAATTTGGGAGTGGTCGTTGTGGGGCAGCCGCCGGACGATCAAAGTTTCGTAGTCGCGGACATACCTGGATTGATTGAAGGAGCCCACGCCGGAGCCGGGCTCGGCACGCAGTTCTTGCGCCATATTGAGCGCACGCGGCTATTGGTTCATCTGGTGGATGTCTCCGATGCAAGTGGACGTCCGGACCCAGTCAAGGATGTGGAAGTGATCATGGACGAACTGCAGAGCTTCGGCGCAAAGCTGGAACAGAAGCCGATGATCATGGTGGCGTCAAAGATCGATGTTGCTAATAAAGACAAGCTGGCAAAGTTGAAGCGCTACTGCAAGAAGCAGAAGCTGGAACTCTTTCCGATTTCCGCGGTGACAGGCAAAGGAATCGATGATCTGAAGTACGCGATGGCGGAGAAGATTGAGGAAATGCGGTTGAGCGATAAAAGTACCGAGTACCCGGTACCGAGTACCGAGTCAAGCAGCGGACGTTGATTTCTCGGTACTGGGTACTCGGTACCCGGTACTGGCTTTACGCCTCCGCCATCCGCGAGCCTTGCTGGAAGTGATATTGCAGGATCTTTGCCGCCAGCGCCGGGCTCATTGCGGGAGTCTCGGCTTCGACTGCACGTACCACTTCACCTCGGCACATAACCTCGGTCGCAGCCAACCCGGCAATCTCCGCCGGCAGCACCAGATTGATTTCGAGCTGAACGTTCGGAGACACCAGTTCTTCCGCCCGGAACAATAGTCCCGAACGGCTGATGTTTTCCGTTGTTCCCACTCGCCACTCACGTTGCCCGATCGGCCGATACCTTAATGGCAGATTGAGCTTAAAACGTTGCGCGCGAAATGGAGACGGCTTCCCCTTCGCATATCCAAGTTCGACCTGACGAACTGACATAGCAGCCACCTCATATTTCTGTGTGTCGAGCGCTTGCCGCACTCGTGCCCTTAGTGCCGGAAGAGTAAAGGGCTTTTGCAGCAGGTTGATTCCCGCGTCCAGCGTGCCATTGTGCGCGATGGCATTCTCGCTATAGCCGGACATATAGAGCACACGGGTTTCCGCCCGAGCTGAAGTAATGTGCTGCGCTAGCTCACGCCCGTTCATCCCGGGCATGATGACATCGGTGAGCAGCAAATGAATCGGCCCTGAGTGCGCCCTGGAAATTTGCAAAGCGATATTAGGATCGGCGGCTTCGAACACCGTGTAGCCCTGCGCTTGCAGATATTGCTGTGTGAGTTCGCGCACCGTGCTTTCATCTTCTACCAGAAGGATGGTTTCGTGGCCCTGCGCGGTTTCGGACAGCGCAGCTTGCGGCTGGGGAGCCACGGCCTCGCCCGCTCCGGTCACTCGCGGCAAATAGACCTTGAACGTCGTTCCCTTGTTGGGCTCGCTGTAAACCCAGATGTAGCCGCCACTCTGCTTGACAATGCCATAAACCGTGGAGAGACCCAGTCCGGTGCCCTTCGTGCCTTTCGTGGTGAAGAATGGCTCGAAAATGTGGGTCTGGGTTTCGGTGTCCATCCCCATGCCGGTATCGCTCACCGCGATCATCACATAATCGCCCGGTTCTACCCCGGCGTGTATGCGGGTGTAACTTTCGTCAAGCGCTGCGTTGCCAGTCTCGATCACGAGACTTCCGCCGCGGGGCATAGCGTCGCGTGCATTGACGGCCAGATTCATGATCACCTGCTCGATCTGGCCAGGGTCAGCCTTCACCAGACCAAGATCGGCGCCAGGAATCATGACCAAATCAATGTCCTCCCCGATCAGACGAGTGAGCAGTTTTAGATTTTCGGTAACAACCGCGTTCAAGTCGAGCAGCTTGGGCGCAAGCATTTGCTTGCGGCCGAACGCGAGGAGCTGAACGGTAAGCGAGGTCGCGCGCTTGGCAGCCTTCGCAATCTCCTGCGCCGGCCCACGGACCGCCGGATCCGGGCCAATGCGTTCCAGCAGGAACTCGCAGTAACCGGAGATGACCATCAGCAGATTATTAAAATCGTGAGCGATACCGCCGGCGAGGCGCCCGACTGCTTCCATCTTTTGCGCCTGCCGGAGTTGCTGCTCCAAAGCTCGGTGCTCGGTGATGTCTTCAGCGAAAAGTTCGAAGAATCTGACGCTCTTGTCATCGTGGATAGTGCGCCCGGAGAGGCGGACGATGATTGTGCTGCCATCCTTGCGAACCCAAGTGGCAATCAGGCCGGTGAAGCGCTGGGACGAGCGAAAGTAATCGGCGGCGATGAACCACTGTTGTGAATCGGCATAGAGGGTAGGCAGATTCTGGCCCACCAGTTCCGACGCGGAAGCATAGCCCAACATGCTGACCAGCGCGGGATTGGCGCTGAGCAGGGTTCCGCTTGCCCCGCAGCGGCAGATTCCATAGGGAGCATTGGTCACCAGCGAGCGGAAATTCACTTCGGATCGCCGTAAGCCCTCCTGAGCGGAACGCAAGGCAGCGTTAAACCAGCAGATCAGCAGCGCCACAACCACAAACAGGATCAGATGTATGATGGCCTTGCGGTATTCGGCTTGGGAGTGTAGTTCCGCCAGAGAAAAGTAGGCGCTGACCGTCAAGGCGAAGGAAGTCGCAACCAGGCCGGGCTTCCAGCCGCCATACCAGGCGCTGACCATGATGGCAACGGCAAACACCACCAACCGGCTCTCCACCAGATCGGACAGCGTCAGTGCTGGAATCAAGGCGAGAACGACGCTAAGGACGGCGACGCCGTATCGGAGGACTGGGGCCCGAGACGGAGAAATGTAGCGCGTGCGGAGAAGGGGGAGCTTCGCTCGCATACAAATCCAATGTATTTCCCACAATGGAACTCCGCGAGTTACGGGAGTTCATGCGGTTACCACAGGGTGGGCACTGACCGGAAGTACAAGCCCATCAGGACGAGGGCGTGATGTGAATTATAACAATATGGCGCTGTCGCCCAGAGAATTCTTGCAGAATTCAAACCAGGCTGGCGTGAGCGGCCCCTCAGGCCTTAGCATTGCCTTCCAAGTCTTATGAACATCGGTTTGTTTGGCGGCACGTTCGATCCCATCCACCTCGGGCATACGGCGCTGGCAAGCGCCGCGCAAGAGCGCTGCGGCCTGGGACGCATTTACTTCGTTCCCGCCAGCGTTCCGCCCCACAAGCCAACTCAACCCATGGCTTCGTACTTACACCGATTTGCGATGGTGGTCCTGGCAACCATGGGCGAAAAGTCGTTCGTGCCCTCCCTGCTGGAAGGACCTGGAACTGCCCTGCCTCAAATCGGCGGCAAAAAGCCGCAAGCAGGCCGCGTCGCGCCAGCGGCGAATTACAGCATTGATACTGTTCGCTGCTTAAAACTGACTCTGAAGAAGGCGGATCGATTGTTTTTCCTGATCGGAATTGACGCTTTCAACGACATCGCAAAGTGGCATCAAGCGGAGGCCTTGCTGCGCGAATGCGAATTCATCGTTGCCAGCCGCCCTGGATATTCTCTAGCCGATATCGCCAATGCCCTGCCCGAGACGTTGCGTCCCAGAGCCGCGGTAACCAAACCCTTTGCCAAGCAGCCGGCCAAGGGAGACTTGGTGCTGCCGGGTGTGACCATACATCTGCTGGAAAACGTGCAGCAGAACATTTCCGCTACTGGGATCCGGGAGGCTGTCTCCGCGAAGCGCTCGTTGACCAAGTTTGTCGATCCGGCAGTCGCGGAGTACATCAAGAAGATGGAGCTGTATAAGAGTCGCTAGCCATTGGGCGTTGGCCAGACTCCGCTCAGTTAGAATGGGAACCGCCAACGACGAACGACCATCGACCAATCGACTGCATGAAAAAGAACGATCTGAAACGACAAGTAGCCGAAGCGATCGACGCCTGCCAGCAGAAAAAGGCGGAGGAAATCACGGTTTTGGAACTTGAAAAGGGATCGGGAGCGTTTACCGATTATTTTGTAGTGTGCAGCGGGACCAATCCGCGCCAGATTCAGGCGATCTCCGACGAAGTCGAGGAACGGCTAGAAAAGTCGGGGATGCGGCCCACGCACGTCGAGGGATACAAGCAGGCCGAATGGGTGCTGCTGGATTACGTCGACTTCGTGGTGCACGTCTTCTCGGAGAAGTCACGCCGTTTTTACGATCTCGAGCGACTATGGAAATCGGCGAAGCGGATGGAGCCATCGGATCTGACACGCGCACGGCACCGCCGAGCGGCTCCGCGCCATGCCTCTCGCAAACCGGCGTAGGGTTGGATAATCAATATGCCATCCATCGACGACATTCTCGCCAGTTATAACGACAAAGCGCCACTTTCCGAAGCTTCCACGATTCCCGCGCCTTGGTACGTTGATCCGCGTATCGCCGAGCTCGAAGCGAATACTGTTTTCAGCAAGACCTGGCAGATGGTCGGCCGGATCGAGCAAGTGGAGAAGCCTGGACAGTTTGTGACCGCCAATATCGCTGGTGAACCGATTGTCGTGGTGCGCGGAAATGACGATGTTCTGCGCGCTTTCTATAACGTATGTCGGCATCATGCGGCAGCCGTTGTGACTGAGCCGTGTGGACAGGCTTCTCTCCTGCACTGTCCTTACCACGGCTGGAACTACGGATTAGACGGATCGCTTAAGGGAATGCCGGAGTTCGATGGCGTGAAGAATTTTGATCGCCGGCAGAATGGGTTGGTTCCGGTAAAGGTTGAAACCTGGGAAAAATTCGTATTCGTCAATCTCGATCCGAAAGCTGTTCCGCTGCGTGATTTTCTTGGCGGCCTGATGAAGCGGGTTGCACCCTTGGGCGTGAGCAAGCTGCATTATTTCGCCACCCGCGTCTACGATATCGCCTGCAACTGGAAAGTGTTCGTGGACAATTATCTTGACGGTGGATATCACGTTCCTCATCTGCACAGAGGACTGAGCTCGGTGCTCGATTACAAGGAGTACACGATCGAAAATGAAGACCGCTATTGCTTGCAATCAAGCCCCATGGTGGCATCCCACGAAGACCAGGCAACTGGCGCTACGCGCAAAGGTGATCGCGCCTGGTATTTCTGGCAGTATCCAAGTCTCATGATCAACTGCTACGAAGGGTACATGGACACTAACCTCGTGCTGCCTATTGATGTTGATCATTGCCGGGTTATTTTTGATTTCTATTTCGCCGACGTAAGCGAGGCTCAGCGCGCATACAACGAGCAAAGCGTCGCCGTCGGTGCCCGTGTTCAGGATGAAGACTTAGGAATCTGCGAGGCAGTCCAGCGGGGGCTGAAATCGCGCGCTTACGGCGCCGGAAGGCTTTCCGTGCGGCGGGAGGCGGGCGAGCACCTGTTTCATCGTCTCTTGGCGGCTGATTTAAAGGCGGGTGCTGGAACCCAAGCTAGGCTGCAGATTGATTAATCGATCTCCCAAGTAATTCTCACTGGTGATCTCTGGGAATCGTCTTCTCCCAGGTCTTCTGTTTGAGCATCGTCCCGTCTTTCAATAGCTCCCGCGTGTACTCGTAATAGAAATTGTGCTGATCGGTGGTGACCGACAGATGTCCTTGCCAGGTGAGCACGCGGCCCTTCAACTCAAACACGCTCTTGGCCTCGCCTTGAACGGAACTGATATCGGGGTGATCGTCTTCTGCGTTGTAGGTCAGGCTCTCGTAATCGGTCTCTTTGCCCCAGGGATATTCCGTCTCAGACTTTCCATGCCAATTGACGGTCGTTTTGTGATTGATTTCATCGCGCGTGGTCGTCCACTCCCCCGGCCAGAGTTCACCAGTGCTGTGAATATCGGTGCGTTGCTCCGCAGGCTCGGGTGGTTGGAGAGCGGGCGCCGGTAGGCCATTCACGGGGACGACCGGCAGGACTAACCGCGATCCGTCGGCGCCACCGAGTTCCAGAGAAGTGATCATCGAATAGGGTGTCGGCAGCACCATCGGCCAGAGCGCGTTAGAAATTGCCACTCGTATGCGGTGTCCTCTCGGGAAGACCCAGGAGGTCAAGTGCATTTCGATGTCGAGCGGATAAACTTTGCCCGGCTCCAGATCGCGGGGGTCGCTCATCGACTCCCGCTGCGCCCCATTCAGGCCGGCCCCGGTGATCTGAGTAACTGATCCATCCGGCGCAACGTCGGAGAGGCGGGCGAACCAATCCGCCAGCGGAGCGCTTGCCGAAACTCGCAATAGCGCGTGCGGTCTTCCCAGAATTGCCAAGTCTTCTTTGAGCGAGCCGGAGTCATAAACCAGACTGAACGCGTCCACGGGGCGGACATCGCTTAGTAATTCTCCCCACCAGAATCCAGCTTCCACTCCAATCGAAGGTACGTATTTGAGCTGATGCACTGCCGCCTCGCCGGAGGCATCCGCCAGGGTGTGGTTTTCCCGCAAGAACAGAGTTGTGTTCTTCGCCTCTGGCGGTGGCCAGGCATCCTCTCGGCGCCATTCCCCATAAACAGCTTCCAGATTCGGGTCAGGCGGATGCCAGCGCTGCATGTAGATCACCAGTCGCGGATCCTGCAGCACTCCTGTGTCACGACCTTTCAGCCAGTAATCCCACCAGCGCACGGCCTCAATCCGCCAGTTGATACGCGGGGCAAAGTCGCAATCGTCGGGGAAGGAGTGATTCCAAGGGCCAACAATCGCCTTGATTGGCGCCTTGGTTTGCTCGAGCATTGCCGGGATACTGTCGCGATAGCCGTCCTGCAGCCCACCGATCAAAAAGCTGGGCACTTGGATTTCACTTAGCGGATACACTGGGCTGCGCCAGAATGGACCATCATGCTGGTGCTGGAGGTAGAGCAGCGACCATGGCGGAGCATCGAAGCGTGGCCCGAGAACCTTTTCATCGAGCGTGTAGTCGGGCGCGCCGGTCATGCCTGGCGCCATGTCCATGTTTAATTCGAACTCGTCGATGTGCACCATTCCGTCGATGTAATGGATGTCATCGTGAAACAACTCCGCGGTTGCATCGACCGCGAGAATAGCTTTCAGCTGCGGCGGATGCCGCATCGCCATCTGCAGAGAATTGAAACCGCTCCAGGAAATTCCCATCATCCCGACGTTACCGTTTGACCACGGTTGACGGGCCAGCCAGGCGATGACCTGTAAGCCGTCTTCCTGTTCCTGCTCCGAATATTCACGGTCGGTGGGAACACCTTCACTCGTGCCGAAACCGCGTATGTCTACTCGGGCGCAAACGTAGCCGCGCCGAGCAAAATAGGAATAAATGCCGTAATCGCGGGCGGCCATGGCGTCGTTTTTGCGGTAGGGCTGATATTCGAGGATGACGGGAAATTTCTCCCCTGCCTTGGGTTCATCCGGCATGTACAAGGTCGCGGACAAACGCACGCCATCTTTCATCGGGATCCAAGTATTTTCCATGCGGAAGCCGTATGACGGTGCAGACGGAGGCTCAGTGGCGAATCCCGTCACGGCAATAAGAAAGAAGATCGCAACTCCGGTCAATCGGACCAAGTGTTTTTCCATTTTGTAGAAGCATAGCTAGCTACACCTCTACACTATATGGCAGACTCAGGCCTCGGGGCCATTCATTCGCCTCGCCATTCAGCAAAATCCGTTAAGATTATCGTTTCAATGATTGCCCTCACTGCAAGCCGCCTCTTCACGCCTGTCGAACGCATAGAGCGACCGGTGGTGCTTATTGAAGGCGAGGTCATCGTTGATATCTTCTCGCAGACGAACCGCCCGGTTCCGCATGGAGCCCAATTGGCCGACTTTGGAGACGCCATTCTGACGCCGGGATTCGTGGATATCCATGTCCACGGGGGTGCAGGTCACGATGTAATGAGCCCCGACCCAGCGGGGTCGGCGGCACTGGAGAGATTACTAGCGGCTCATGGTGTCACCAGCTACTTTCCGACTACGGTGACGGCTCCAGTTGACCAGACCTTGTCCGCGCTTGACCGGCTGGCAACGGCGATCGAGCAGGGGGAACGCGAACAATCGAACAATCTGCAAGCGCAACCGCTGGGCATCCATCTCGAGGGGCCATTCATCAGTCACATCCGGCGAGGCGTGCATCCGCCCGCGCACTTGCAGCGGCCGAGCCTCGATTTGTTTGATCGCTTCTGGCAGGCGGCACGCGGCCGCATTCGCGTCATGACGATTGCTCCCGAGCTTGAAGGCGCCAGAGAGCTGATCGCAGAGGCTGCCCGGCGCGGCGTCTGCGTCAGCTTGGGACACACCGACGCAGACCTGGAAACGGCACGTGCGGCGGTGGCCGCTGGGGCGCGCCATGCAACGCATACGTTCAATGCAATGCGTCCCCTCGATCATCGTGAGCCGGGCATCGTCGGCGGAGTTCTGACCGACGCCCGGCTTTCCGCAGACATCATCGCGGACGGTGTGCACCTTCATCCCGTGACCGTCGAGCTGTTTCTGAAAGTCAAGGGCCCGGACTTGTCGGTGCTCATCACCGATGCGACGGCCGCCACGGGCATGCCCGATGGCCGCTATCGTCTGGGCACCATGGACGTAGAAGTGAAGGATGGCCGTTGCATGGCTGAAGGAAAATTAGCGGGCAGCGTGTTGACCATGGACCGCGCCGTGCGCAACGTGATGCAGTTCGCCCACTGGGATTTGCAGCAGGCGCTGCGGCCGGCGTCGCTGAACCCGGCAAGAGTCGCAGGGCTGACGAAAAGAGGAAAGCTCGAAACTGGCTGCGTGGCTGACATTGTCGTGCTGACTGCCCGAGATGAGGTAAGAACTACAATTCCGCGCGGCGTTGTGCCGGAGGCTGCCGGTAAAGCCTAAGGAGAGAGAATGGCCGATAAAGGCGGATTTCCCCATTACATGCTTAAGGAGATTTTCGAACAGCCACAGGGCTTGCGCGACACGATTGCGCCACGTGTCTCGCTCGAAGAGGGACTGGTTCGGCTCGACGACGTGCGCATCCACGAAGATGAACTTCGCGTTTTGCAGCGAATCAATATTGTGGCGTCGGGCACCAGCCGTCACGCCGGCATGGCCGGACAGTACATGATTCAGGAACTGGCCAACCTCCCGGTGGAAGTCGATTACGCCAGCGAGTTTGAATACCGCAATCCGCTGATTGGCAAGAGAGAGCTCACAATCGTGATCACGCAGTCGGGGGAGACTGCCGACACCACCGCTGCCCAGCGCGAGGCAAAGGCCAAGGGATCCCATACTATCGCGATTTCCAATGTCATCGATTCCACTATCGCGCGAGAGGCTGATGGGGTGCTTTATACCTACGCGGGCCCGGAGATCAGCATTGCCTCCACGAAGGCCTTCACCGCGCAACTGGCCGTGCTTTACCTCTTTGCCGTGTATTTAGGGCAAGTTCGCGGAACTCTCAGCAAAGAGCAAGTGCGAGATCACGTCCGTCAGCTGATGGAAGTGCCAGGTAAAACAGAAACCGTTCTGCAGTCGGCTCCTGCTTGCGCACGCCTGGCAGAAAAATATCATACGGTGCAGGATTTTCTTTTCCTTGGCCGCGCCATTCATTACCCCATTGCCATGGATGGCGCGCTCAAACTCAAAGAAGTCTCCTATGTCCATGCCGAGGGATATCCCACGGGCGAGACCAAGCATGGACCGAACGCGCTGATCGATGAAAGCCTGCCGGTCGTGATTATTGCCACTTGCGACCGCAATGACGAAGGCGCGCTTCTTCGTTACGAGAAAAATGTTGCCAACATTCGGAGCTTCAAACAGCAGTCCGCACGCGTGATTGCCATAGCGACCGAAGGCGATGAGAAGGTTCAGAGGCTCGCAGACCACACGATCTTCGTGCCACAAGCGTCGGAATTGCTGTCGCCCATTCTCGAAATCGTTCCGCTGCAACTCTTTGCTTACTACATGGCAGTAGAAAAGGGACTAGACGTGGATCGGCCGAGAAATCTGGTGAAGTCTGTGACGCTGGAGTGAGGTGCCGCAGCGGCGAAGGAATCCTCGTCCGGATCGGGAAGCGATGACGGAGGATCGCTCGCGGGAAAAGTGTCCGCGATGGTCTTGTCCAGCATCTTGTCTTTCTTCTCGAGCGGATTTGTTTCGTCAATGACGCGATCTTCCGGGTCCCTTGGATCCTCGTTTGCCAGGGGCATGAGACCATCCTCCAAACTCTAAGATGCCGCGACCGCCGAGTTGGAACCGGATTCGACCCCCATTCAGTGCGTGAAAGTAACGTTGAGACCGGTGGTCAGCAAAAGGTCATTTTTCTTTGTTCCCGCCGGTGGATTGGTGACATAAATGTCTCCGAAGGCATTCTGCCATCCCAGCCATTTGCTCAGCTTTGTTACTGTCCCCAAATTGAATGTTGCCCGATATTCCCCGGTTTGGCTGAGATCGGGGAAAAAATAGCCCTTTTCAGTCAGCACGGTCGAAGCACCCAGCTTGTGCATGAATTCCTCGCCCACCGTAGCAGCTGCAAAGCTTCGACTGATCGGAGGCTGGGCCGCAAGTGTTGCCGTTGCAGGCACTGCTCCATAGCTTTCATGCGTATAGTTGAGGCCACCAAGGAAATCCAGAGTAGTTTGGTTGGAGTTGATCGCATGTACACCAAGCCCACCTCCGAGGATGGACCGCAGGTTCAACTCCTGCAGAGCGTCGGTCTGGAAATCGGCGCTGCCGTAGCCGAATAGCCGCGTGGTGATGTTTCGGCTGTATCGAGCACCGCCCTGATCCGTATTGGCGGTTACGTGCGGCGTAGCATTTGGTGCGTCGTTTGTCGCATACACCGTGTTTTCGTACATCGTGATTTCATCGTGGGAGGTCTTTCGGTCCCCCGTGAATGCCAGCGCCAGACTCTTGGTCTCGCTGTTGCCGCCGGTCAGGGCAAAGCCTACATTGGCTCCTCCAGCCCAGCCCTGCCAAAGCGAAGGATGCAGCGACTTCTCATAGGCGAGTTGCTCCTGGTCGCTGCGCAACGCGGTAACTTCAGCTTTCGGAACCGTTGCTGTGCCACTCGTCGTCGCCACGGCGAGATTGCTGTCCGAGGTGGTGACCGCTCCAACGACGGTCTTTCCATCCTTTGTCGCCACATGTAGGGGCTGGGACGAGATAATTCCCTGAACGGCAGACCACTGGATGGTCACTTCGCCCGCAAACTCAGTCTTTATAACAAGGTTCTTCTCGTCTGACTTGGTAATGGCTCCCGTTAGGCGGTCACCATTCGTGAGTACAACCTGGTCAGCAAAGAGCGGAGTGGCAAACACGACCAACAAAGCCAAGGCACAGTACTTGTACATGATCATCTCCTGAGGTTATTCGGTTTCCAGATTTTCGGAACAGAGAGGTTTCGCAACAAGCAACTTACCTGAGACGGCGGTTGCGCTACAAGGGTGAAAACTGTATTCCTGGGAGCAACGGAACGAGGAAAGCTGTGGCACACTCTGAACTTGTCACAAATCTTGGGCCAGGCTCAACGAAAGGAAAACAATGATTTTGGCCAAAAGCGTCCTCGTTGACTTGTCCTTGCGTTCTCGCCTAACATAACCCGACTCCATGATCGGCCAAACTGTCTCACACTACCGGATCGTCGAGAAACTGGGCGGTGGCGGGATGGGCATCGTGTACCGCGCCGAGGACGTAAGTCTGGGGCGGTCGGTAGCTTTGAAGTTCCTGCCTGACGAGGCCTTGCAGGATCCGCAGGCGCTGGAGCGCTTCCGCAGAGAGGCGCGCGCCGCCTCCGCACTCAATCATCCCAATATTTGCACGATCTACGAGATTGGCCAGCACGAAGGGAGCCTCTTCATCGCGATGGAGTGCCTCAGCGGAAAGACGCTGAAGCACATGATTGATGGACGTCCTCTGGAGTTAGAACAACTGCTCAGTCTCGGCATAGAAGTCGCCGACGCGCTGGATGCCGCGCATGCCAAGGGGATCGTGCATCGCGACATCAAACCCGCAAACATATTTGTGACCGAGCGCGGCCACGCCAAGATTCTGGACTTCGGGCTGGCGAAGATCACACAAGCCAACCGCTCTTCCACCGGAGATTCGCAGACCAAGGCAGACGTGGGCAGCCTTGACCTGACCCGCCCTGGCACAGCAGTGGGAACAGTCACCTACATGTCACCGGAGCAGTTGAGAGGGAAGGAACTGGATGGGAGGACTGACCTGTTCTCCTTCGGGGTGGTGCTTTACGAGATGGCCACGGGCATTTTGCCCTTTCGCGGCGAAACGTCCGCCGTGGTGACGGAGGCCATTCTCAACCGGACGCCGACTGCGCCCATCCGGCTGAATCCTCAACTTCCGGCCAAGCTTGAGGAAATCATCAACAATGCACTGGAGAAAGATCGGGAACTGCGTTGCCAGTCGGCGGCCGAAATACGCGCCAACTTGAAGCGGTTGCAGCGCGAGATCGGATCTTCGCCGACTCCCGTGGTTGTCGGCAAGGCAGAGCCGGCAACCGCCGCGGCCGCGGCACCGGCGATAACGAGGCCCAAAGCCGCTGTGTCGCGCCCGGTTTTTGTTGCCAGTCTGCTAGTTGCGGTTGCTGCAAGCGTATTCGCAGGCAAGCTGCTGTTTTCCAAGCCACCACTGCCGCCGCCAATCTATCGGCAGCTGACCTTCCGCCGGGGCAGCATCCGGGCTGCCCGCTTTGCCCCGGACGGGCAGACAATTCTCTACAGCGCTGCATGGCAAGGCAATCCCACGGATGTGTTCACGGCCCGTCCAGAG
>DASPSE010000242.1:0-4460 GCA_035624085.1 Terriglobales bacterium | reverse complement strand
ATTACTTCCTCCCCTGTGAACTTCTGTGCCCTCTGTGGTGAATGATTTCTTAACCACAGAGGACACAGGGGAACACCGAGATCCTACTTCTCAGTACCAGCCGATTGGAGCTTCGTTCAAATTAATGTGAACCTGCTTGGTTTCGAGATACTCTTCGATTCCCCATGGTCCAAGCTCGCGTCCAAATCCGGATTGTTTGTACCCTCCCCAGGGCGCTTCAACGTAAGTTGGCTGCATGTGATTCACCCACACGATGCCAGCGCGTAAGGATTTCACGGCACGAAAAGCCTTGAAGATGTCTCGCGTCCAAACCGCCGCAGCAAGACCGTAGGGTGTATCGTTAGCGATCTTTACAGCATCTTTCTCATCTTCAAAGGGGATCACAGCCGCGACCGGTCCAAAGATTTCTTCGCGGGCGATGCGGGCGGTGTTCGCAACGTCATAAAAGATCGTCGGTTCGACATAAAAGCCTTTGGCAAACTTCTCGGCGCGTCCGCCACCGATGGCCAACTTCGCTTCCTTTCTCCCGACTTCCTGGTAAGAGCGAACGCGATCGTATTGCTCTTTGCTGACCAACGGACCCATCTTGGTCTCGCGCTCGAGAGGCGCTCCCAGCTTAATCTTCTTTGCTTTCTCAGTCATCGCGTCGACAAACTTCTTGTAAATGGGTTTCTGCACCAAAATGCGGCTGCCTGCGGAACAAACCTCGCCTTGATTGATAAAGACGCCAAACAGGGCGCCGTCGATCGCAGCTTCGAAATCGGCATCGGCAAAAAAGATGTTGGGCGACTTGCCGCCGAGTTCGAGCGTAACGCGCTTGACCGTGTCAGCCGCCATTTTGACGATGATCTTGCCGACTGCGGCGCTTCCGGTAAAAGCAATCTTGTTCACGTCGGGATGTTGCACGAGCGGGGCGCCACACGTCTCACCAAAGCCCGTGATAATGTTGACCACGCCCGGCGGGAGACCGACGTCAGAAAGCCAATTTGCCATCTCCAGCGCAGTGAGCGGCGTTTGCTCGGCCGGCTTCAACACGCAGGTGCAGCCGGCGGCCAGCGCCGGCGCCAGCTTCCAGGCCGCCATTAACAATGGATAGTTCCAAGGAATAATCTGGCCCGCCACGCCGATCGGTTCTTTCAGCGAGAGACTGACGGCGTTGTCGGGAACCGGGTTTACGTATCCGAGAATTTTCGTAGCCAGACCGCCGTAGTATTCAAAGCAGGTCGCGACGTCAGCGATGTCATATTCGGCTTCGACGATGGGTTTACCGCAGTTGCGCGCTTCGAGTTCAGCGAGTTTCGCCGCATTCTGGCGAATCTTCTCCGCGAGACGAAACAGAACCCGACCGCGCTCCTGAGCAGTAGTTGAGCCCCAGGGCCCCGTCTCGAAAGCGGCTTTGGCCGCAACGACGGCGCGATCCACATCTTCACCGATGGCATCCGGAACCTGGGCGATCACTTCCTCACTGGCAGGGTCGTAGACTGCAAAAGTCTTATTTGATTTGCTGTCGACCCACTCCCCGTTCACGTACATCTGATAAGTGCGCACATCGGCTTTGACGCCAGCTGGCATGAGAACCTCCTGCTCCAAAAGCAGATTCCTCGGGACTAAAGTCCGCTCGGAATGACAACACTAAAATCTTTCAATTCAGGCTTGGCCTACAACTTCCTCCTGCACCTTGCGGCGGCTGTACACAAAGAAGAAAAACGCCGCCAGGCCGAGGAAAAACACCGTCCCAACCACCATTTTGATCTCGAACAGCCAGATGGAATCAATTTGATGCGACGGAACAAAGGCCACTGCCATCGCCACTATCGTCGTCACCAGGCCACACCACCCGGCCAGAGACATTGTGCTCTTGCTGTAATGACCCGTCGCTTCAGACCTGGCCGCGAGCCTCACCAGCCCGGCATACATATACAGAAACGGTACCAATTGCAAAACTACCGCCAAGTCAAGCATGGTAACGAAAGCTTCTTTGACCTGAGCACCGACGAAGCTCATCGCTAAGAACAAAGCAGACAAGCTGGCGTGCACCATCAGAGCGACGTACGGAGTCGCATAACGCGGATGCAGCTTCCCAAGTCCCTCCGGCAGATATGAATCCAGCCCGGCAACAAACGGAATGCGCGCGGAACCAGACAACCAAGCCGACGCGATCCCGGCAATCGAGAGGCTCAGCACCAGCGCAAATGGTGAGGCAATCCAGCTTACCCCGACCTGGCTCGCCATCTGGCTTACCGCCTGCATGACTCCTGCCAGGACCCCAATCTGGTTTTTGGGTATAGCCATCAACAGCGTCAGAGTCGCTCCGATGTAGAGCACGCCGCAGATGACTCCTCCCAGCGCCACCGCTCCTGGCAATGTACGCTTTGGGTCCTGAATCTCGTCTCCCATCACCGATGCAAGTTCGAGTCCGACCAGGCCGAAACAGATCACGCCAAATGCACCCACGAGACGAATGTCACCCGGAATGCGAAAGTCTGCCGCCTTCACGGTGATCCCAAAGCGAGAGGCGACAATCGCACCCAAGATAATCAAGGTTGCAGCCGTTATCGCAGTTCCTATCCCGCCCAGATTGTTGACCCATTTTCCTACGCCCAAACCAAGAATGTTGAGCACAACCAGGAACACCAGCAAGGCGATTGACGCGGTGAACGCAAAACTTGGTTTATCCGCCAGGGCTTGCTTTCCGGGCCCAGCGACGAATACTGAAATGCCGACAAAATACAGCAACACAGTCGGCACATAAAAAATGTTGTTCGTCCAATAACACCAGCCGGAAAGAAATCCATGAAAGTCGCCGAAAATGCGCTTGGCCCAGAGATAGACACCGCCCTCCCCGGGGTAACGGTCCGCCAGTTCAATGACAGCGATCCCTTGGGGCCAGAAGAACAAAAGCAGCGCGAGAATCCAGAGCCAAACTGTAACGGCGCCATTGGCAGAGATGGTGGGAACTACGTTCAGGTTCACCACCGCCACTACAAACAGTAAAACCAAATCCCAGCGGCCGAGGACGCGCTTCAGATGAGGCTGGTTGGCCTCAGTTTTGTCAGCTGGCAAATGGTCTCCTTAGTGAGCGACGACTTCCGCGGTGCGCTCTTGCTGAGCTTTGGCCAGTGCCGGCGCGACATCTTCAAAGGCTGCAAGATGCTTATCGATGTCAGCTTCCGTATGCTGCACTGAAATCGTCCATTGTTCATCCCACCAGTACGGTTGCGGCATCACGCCACGGTTCACCATGGCGAACCAGTAATGCCGCCACAGATCGATATCGACCGCGGTCCAATCACGGTAATTGCGAATCTCTTTGGGATAAAGCATCAGAGCACCGTTGGCGCCGGCAACTGCCACATACGCCTGCAGGCCAACCTTAACGATGGTCTTTCGATAACCTTCGACGAGTTTCTTGCTGAGCTTCTCTACGTGCGCGTAGTTCTCGCGCGTGAGCACTTCACGGAAGGTCGCCAACCCGGCTGCCATTGAAACTGGATTCGTGTTGTAAGTTCCGCCGTGGAAAACTTTGTGCTGTGAGATAAGATCCATCACTGACTTGTGCGTGCCAAAAGCGGCGAGAGGAAAGCCTCCACCGATTGACTTAGCCAGGCAGATCATGTCCGGCTTAACGCCAAAGTATTCTGAAGCACCGCCCCAGCCGAGCTTCGCGCCGGTTTTCACTTCATCGAAAATCAGCAGCGCGCCATTCTTGTCGCAGATCTCCCGCAATCCTTTCAAGAATCCGGGCTGCGGCAAGCACACACCCACGTTCATCATGATGGGTTCAAGAATGATCGCGGCGATTTCGCCAGGATTCTCCTTGAACCGCCGTTCCACGCTGGCAAGATCGTTAAAGGTAGCCACTGGAACATTAGCCACCGCCGCCTTCGGTACTCCTAGTCCACCAGGAACTGCGGTAGGGGCGTTCACATCGCCAAAATCCGGGGCGTGCGGTTTCACGCTGACCAAGGCAGTGTCGTGCAATCCGTGATATCCGCCCTCGAACTTCAAAACTTTATCGCGGCCGGTAGCAGCGCGAGCCAGCCGGCAGGCGTGCATCGTGGCCTCAGTTCCACTCGAGCCGAAACGAACCATCTCGACCGGAAAACGCTGAGCAATCTCCTCGGCGAGTTGCCACTCCATGTCGTGAGGCATGCCGAACATGGTGCCCATACTTAGCCGGGGCTGAACAGCTTTCATTACTGCAGGATGGCAGTGCCCGGCCATCAGCGCGCCAAAGCAAAGGTTGTGATCGATGTAATCGTTGCCATCGAGGTCGCGGAAATGCGAACCGTTGCCTTCTTTAACAAAAATCGGATAAGGATCATAGGCGCGGTAATTGCTGGCTACTCCCAGCGGAATTCGCTTCAAGTTTCGTTTGTGCGATTCGGCGGACTTCGGGGTGCGCCGCTCGAAGGCGGTAATCTCTTTCTGCAATTCGGGGTACATCCAGGTCTCCAGGA
>DASPSE010000322.1:0-51794 GCA_035624085.1 Terriglobales bacterium | reverse complement strand
TCTTAACACAGGGTTTACGTTCCCCTCCTCTTCGCCCGTTGGAGGCAAAGGACTCTGCACTTCCGAGAAAAAAGGCTCTCTTGACGGACCCTATACCTTGGGCTAGCATCATCCCATAATTCGCTCCGATCGAGTTGACGGAATTGCGGTTAGGTACTCGGAACCAATTCCCCCAAGCATAGTGAGAATGAGAAAAGAGGGGCTCGTGGACACCTCGGCGAGATCGACTTGCAAGAGGTATCGGGCACATCACTAGAGTTATCCGGCACAATTACTAATGGGGCATGTGCTTTTCGAATCTCACAATCCTTCGTCAAGATGTTATCCAAGTAAGTTACCGGTTTATCAAGTTTGTTCGCGAAGTCTTTTGTTGTGAGCACTTTAGTAAGAAAATGCAATGTAGTTGACGGGGCGGAGCTGTATCCAATGCAGACGCGAGCATGTCGAGGAGGGGTTGTGAGAGAAAAGTCGCTGGTTCTGGCGGTGTTAATTCTGCTGCTGGCAGGCCTCAATCTGGACGCGCAACAAGACTCGTCCGCGACGGCTCCCTCTCCCGTGACCTCCTCGACCCAAGTCCGTGGCACGGATGAACCCACGTTTTCACAGCGGGATTCGAGGTACATCTTGCGCCCTGGGGATAGCTTCGATGTTACATTCGATTACACTCCGGAGCTAAATCAGACAGTTCTTATACAACCCGATGGGTTCATCAATTTGAGAGAAGCCGGCGACATTCGGGCCTCGGGTCTGACGGTCCCCCAGCTGGTTGAGGCCATCCGCGCTGATTACGGCAAAGTCTTGAACAATCCAGTAATTTCCGTGACCATGAAGGATTTCGAGAAGCCTTACTTCATTGCGGACGGGCAGGTGAACAAACCGGGGAAATACGATTTGCGGGGCGACACGACCGTGGTGCAAGCGATCGCCATTGCGGGCGGCTTCAATCAATCTGCCAAACATTCGCAGGTCGTGCTGTTTCGCCGAGTCGATGACAACTGGACGCAAGCAAAACTGCTTGATGTAAAAAAAATGCAGCAAGAACGAAACCTGGCTGAGGACTTGCATCTGCGCCCGGGAGATATGGTTTTTGTTCCCAAGAACCGTCTCTCGAAGTTCAAGGAATTTCTGCCGACCGCGAATCTGGCCATGGTACCCACTCAGTTCTAAGTACAGGAGCTCTCCGCATGGAAACGCAAGAACTTATTGTTCGTCCAAAGCAGGGCGAATTATCGCTTACGCTGCGGGACATTGCAGTTGTGGGTTTTCACCATCGGCAAGCGGTTGTACTGTGCTTTTTCGGGGTGCTGCTCGGCACCATTCTGTGGGCGACAATCTGGCCACGCTATAAGGCGGAAACCGAGATTCTGCTCCGGCGCGAGCGAGTTGATCCGGTTGTCACCGCGCAACAGACGAACCCTCTGATGGTGCGGGACGAGATAACGGAAGAGGAGCTCAACTCGGAAGTGGAATTGATTTCCAGCGAGGATGTGCTGAGAAACGTCGTGGTCGCTTGCAAGCTTGATAAATCCGGAACGAATTGGCTAGGAAAGGCTCGGGATCCTGAACAACAGATAGCCATTGCCGTGCGCCAACTGCGCGGCAGTCTGAATATTGAGGCTATCCCCAAAACCAACGTCATTCGGGTCACTTACACATCCAGGCAAAAGACGCTGGCCGCTGCGGTCTTAAACGCTTTGGATGCTGCTTATCTTGAGAAGCACAAGGAACTTCACCACACTAACGGCCAGTTTGCTTTTTTTGATCAGCAGACTATCAACGCCAAACAAGCCTTGGACGATGCGGAGAATCGATTGAAAGCTTTTCCTACGCAAACCAGCGTTCCCAATCCCGCACTGGCCCGGGACATTGCGTTGCAGAAAGTCAACGAGTTCAATGCCAGCTTGGGGCAAACCCGCGCCGCAATCGCGGAGGCCCAACAGCGTATTGCCACCATGGAGCAGCTTTCGCAGTCTACACCTTCGCGCTTAACGACTCAGATGAAGGATGCCGATGACGCACCGGTGCTCCAGCAGATGAAGTCAGCCCTGATCACCTTGCAGCTGAAGCGTAGCGAGATGGCTTCCAAGTACCAGCCCGATTATCCACCGTTGCAAGAATTGGACCGTGAAATTGCGCAGACGCAAGCAGCCATTGCGGGTGAAAAACCTTTAAAAGACGTCACCACTGATCAGAACCCTTCCTACGTCTGGTTGAATTCGGAAATCGTCAAAACCAAATCCGAGCTCAAGGGCGATGAAGCCAAAGCCGCAGAGACCGAAGCTATCATTCGGCAAAACCTGGATGGCGTTCGTCGCCTGGATGAAGCCGGTGTCGAACAACAACAACTGCTGCGCACGGCAAAGACCGCCGAGGAAAACTATCTCCTATACCTCCGCAAGCGCGAGGAAGCGCGCATCAATGACGCGCTCGATCAAGCGCAACTGCTTAACGTTGAGATCGCGGAAAAAGCTTCCATCCCAAGCTTCTCTACTCAGTCTACCTGGTCCCTGAGCTTGGTTGGCTTCGTCCTGGCGATTGCCGTCAGCGGCGGTATAGTGTTCACTCTGGAATATCTCAATCCTTCCTTCAGGACGCCTCGTGAGGTAGAAGCTGTACTGAACGTAGCCGTTTTGGCTGCAGTTCCGGATCAAAATCGCGCGGCACCGGTATTGCCAAATCCGGACAACGGAAGTTCCCGTCACTATCGGGATTCAACGTCGTAGGAGAATCATTCTGAGAGACTGGATTTGACTGGGTGAACAATCGATGAGCAGAAATTTCGAGCTACTGCAAAGGCTGGAGCAGGAAAAAAGTGCTGACGGGCTTCCCACAACTCAGGCTGCGGGTATGTTCGCGCCTCAGGATAGGGAGGAGCTTCCCGTTGCGGAACCGCGTATTGCGGAACCGCGTTCAGATTCGTCCCTGCTCGCTCCGCTGCAAGGGATGGTGGCTCACGAAATCGCGAAGTTGATCGAGCGGCTATTCTTGTCGGCAGAAGATCGCAGGTCGGTGGTCTTCTCCGGGGTGGAACGGCGTGCCGGATGCACCTGGCTAGCGGCGCAGGGGGCGCGCCTTCTCGCCAATCAGCAGCGGGGCTCGGTCTGCTTAATTGACGGAAATTTGCGTTTCCCGGCTCTCCATACCACCTTTGAAATGACCAATCATCACGGTCTGGCAGATGCCGTGCTGGATTCGACACCGGTGCACCACTTCATTCAACCGCTGCCAATCCGAAACCTGTGGCTTTTGAGTTCCGGTTCTGCTGAAAAGAGCGAAGCCGCGTTACTGGCCGGCGAGGCGCTGCGACGGCGCATTTTAGAGGCGCGCAAAGAGTTCGATTTTGTGCTGGTGGATTCCCCTGCGTTAAACACCTACGGCGATGGACTGAGACTCGGAGCCGCCTGCAATGGCCTTGCCTTAGTTCTGAAAGCCAATTCGTCACGTAAGGAAACTGCACAGCGAATCCTCATGGAATTGCAAACCGCGAAGGTTTGCCTTTTCGGTGCAATCCTGAATCAGCGCACCTTTCCAGTCCCGGAAGCAATTTACAGCCGTTTGTAAGTACTGCTGCGGCTACATTCCTCCCCTGCCAGGACCGGCTTCACTGTAGGCTTCCCACAATCACTTACAACCGTGATTTCGAGAGGAAGAAATGGGTAGCTTTCGCCGCCATAGCCTGACAACCAGTGCTGTCAAATTCTTAGACCTGCTGCTTCTGACTGTTTCATTTGGAGTGGCCGCCTGGCGGGTTCACGCAACCCAGAGCAGTCTGTCTTTTACTGAATTCCTGTCGCTAAGAATCAAGCTGCAGAATTTTGTGGTTTTCTTTGCTTTGCTGGGACTGTGGCACGTAATTTTTGCCGCGGTTGGACTCTACGATTCAAAGCGGTTGACCAGCCGATTGGCCGAAGTTGGCGACATTATCAAAGCTACTTCGGCGTCAAGTGGAGTGCTCATATTGGGCGCTTTTCTAATCGGCTTTTTCATGGTGACGCCGGCCTTTGTGGGCTTCTTCTTCGCCGCCAGCACCTTTCTCCTGGTCAGCGAGAGAATCGTGGTAAGAACCTGGCTGAGGCACTACCGAGCGCAGGGGCACAATTCACGGAACATGTTGATCGTGGGTTCAAACATGCGTGCCTTGCAGTTCGTCAGCATGATTCAATCGAGACCTGAACTCGGATATCGCATTCTCGGATTCGCTGACCGCCCCTGGTCTGGCAGCCAACAACTGCAGGAGCACGGATATTCCCTCGTGAGCGATTTGGCAGGTTTGCCTGCGTTTCTGCGGCATCACGTGGTTGACGAAGTCATTTTGGCATTGCCCATGCGGTCTTTTCATTTTGATGGTTCAGCCCTGGCCGAACTTTGCGAACAGCAGGGCATCATTCTGCGGATCCTTTCCGATTTTTTCAACTTGAAGACGGCTCGATCGCGCGCCGAGGAAATCGACGGCGCGCCGCTGATTACGCACTACGTGGGAGCTGCCGAAGGTTGGCCTTTGCTGGTGAAGCGTGCCATCGATTTCACATTCTCATTGGCACTGATTATTTTGATCGCCCCTATCCTGGTAACTGCGGCTATTCTTGTAAAACTGACCTCTCAGGGGCCGGTGTTGTTTGTTCAAGAACGGATCGGGTACAACAAGCGTCCGTTCTTTATCTACAAATTCAGGACGATGGTGGCGGAAGCGGAACAGAAACTGCAGGAGATCGAACACCTCAATGAGGTTACTGGCCCGGTATTCAAGATTAAGAACGATCCGCGGATTACGCCGATCGGGAAATTTTTGCGGCGCACCAGTATCGACGAACTGCCTCAGCTGTTTAATGTGTTGAAAGGCGATATGAGCCTGGTAGGTCCGCGTCCCTTACAAGTACGGGACTACAATTTGTTCACCCAGAACGGCGAAGACTGGCAACGCTGCCGGTTCAGCGTGCGTCCTGGGATTACCTGTCTATGGCAGGTAAGCGGGCGAAGTTCCATGCCGTTTGAGAAATGGATGGAACTTGACCTCATGTACGTTCGTCAGTGGTCGCTGCAGCTGGATTTCAAAATTCTGGCCCTGACGATTCCGGCGGTGCTGAAAGGATCTGGCGCCGCGTAGCCTTCAGTTCTCCTCTTAGCTGTCGTTCTAGAAATGTCTTTGAACCCCAGACTGGACACCGAGAGCTTCCCTTCCCCATCCGAGAAGCCGCTGGCAGTCAAGCGTTCTGCGCTCGGCTTGTGGCAGGAACCATCCGGCCCGCCTGACGGCGGGTGCGTTCATCAGCTCTTTGAAGCACAAGTAGAACGCACCCCGGACGCGCCCGCGTTGTGCTGTGGAAACCGAGTATTGAGTTATGGCGAGCTGAACGCACGAGCAAATCGGTTGGCTCGGCACCTCATTCGAAAGGGTGTCCGCCCGGAAACCAGGGTAGGTATCGCATTAGGCTCGTCCCCGAGCCTCCTGGTGGCCCTGCTGGCGACTTTGAAATCTGGCGCGACCTGCTTGCCTCTTGACTTGAACTATCCGAAACAGCGGCTAGAGCACATGGCCGCGGATGCCCAACCGGCAGTCATTGTCACGGAAAAGTCTGCGGCGTTTGCATTATCGAGCCAGCATGCGACGACGCTCGTTGACTTGCATGAGATTGGCTCCGAGCTTCTCGAAGAAGACTGTGCAAATCTCTCCAATGTGGTATCTGCGGAAGCTGCCGCTTACGTGATCTACACGTCTGGGTCAACCGGTAAACCACGCGGAGTGCTCTTACCGCACCGCGGCTTGGCGAACCATAATTTGGCGGCAATCGAGCTCTACCAGCTGCGCCCGGCGGACCGTGTCCTGCAGTTCTCGTCCATCAGTTTCGATATCGCGATCGAGGAAATTTTCCCCTCCCTGGCCAGCGGCGCAACGGTCGTTCTGAAAGATGATTCCTTTTCCCTGCAAGCCAATGAATTTTTGTGCTGGATACGAGAACGGGAAGTCACGGTTCTTGACTTGCCGACTGCTTACTGGCATGAACTGATGTACCAGTTGGAAACTGTGCCAGGCGCGGAACTACCTGGCAGTTTGCGGATGGTGATTCTGGGGGGTGAGAAAGCGTCTGCCCGGTCGTACCGTATCTGGCGCGGCTTGGCGGGTGATCGGGTGCGGCTCATCAATACCTATGGGCCAACCGAGGCCAGTGTGATCGTTAGCGGTTTCGAACCAGCCTGTTGGCCTGAATTGGAGTTCGGTGACTCACTTCCTCTCGGGCTTCCAGTGGCTGGCGCAAAGCTGTACGTGCTGAATACGGATTTAACGCCAGTGGCTCCCGGAGAGCCAGGCGAGTTGTACATCGGCGGCATTCCCGTAGCCCGCGGTTACCTGAACCAACCGGAACTGACCAAGCAGAGGTTCATTCAGGACCCGTTCAGCGAAGACCCGCTTGCGCGCCTTTACAAGACTGGCGATGTGGTGCGTTCCTTACCCAATGGCGTTCTTGAGTTCGTCGGCCGCGTGGATTACCAGGTAAAGATTCGCGGCTTCCGGGTTGAACCGGGAGAAGTCGAGGCTGTGCTCAACCAATATCCTGGGATACGCGAGTCGGTCGTATTAAGCCAGGAGAATGGAAATTCGGAAAAGTGTCTGGTTGCATACCTTGTGTGGAAGCGAGAGGCCAAGCCTGCTTCCAGCAATGAGCTGCGCAGTTTCATCGCTCAGCAACTGCCTGAGTACATGGTACCCAGCGCATTTACGGTGCTGGCTGGGTTGCCCCTTTCACCGAACGGGAAAGTGGACCGGCACGCGTTACCCAGGCCCGCGTTGGAGGCGGTCGAAGAAGATGTACCAGATTCGCGAGATGGGCTTGAAGCTCAAATCCTTCGCATCTGGCAATCCTCCCTCGGTAGAAAAGGGATCGGCGTTGATGAAAACTTCTTTCAGCTGGGCGGCCATTCATTGCTTGCGGCTCGAGTCATGTACCGCTTGGGTCAGGAATTGGGTGTAACTCTCCCGCTAGCCTTGTTGCTCGGGGCGCCGACCGTAAGAGCGCTTGCGGCAAAATTGCGCCAGGACAAATGGTCGCGTTCTTGGTTCTCGTTAGTGCCGATTCAACCGAAGGGATCGAGGCCACCTTTCTTCTGCGTGCACGGAGTGGGTGGGAATGTGATCGGATTTCAACAGTTAGGCAGTCTCATGTCGCCCGAGCAGCCCTTCTATGGTCTGCAGGCCCAAGGTTTGGACGGTCAACGGCCCTGCTTCAAGTCTGTGGAAGAAATGGCAGAGCATTACATCCGGGAAATTCGCACCGTGCAACCTGTGGCGCCTTACTACCTGGGCGGCTTCTCATTCGGAGGACTGGTTGCCTACGAGATGGCGCAGCAGCTTCGGGCGGCCGGCGAGGATGTATCGCTCCTCGTTTTATTTGATACCTATCCGGGAAACCTTAAGCCGCTGGCTGAGTCCGTAGTCGCCTTGTGGCGGATCAGTTCGCTTCGCGAAGTGACGCGCTCCATCTGGCGCAGTTTCAGGCGCCGGCTGAATATGTGGCTGCTTCCGCCCGTTCTGAAGAACGTCTTTCTCTCTAATATGCGGGCGGCCAGTCAATATAAGCTGCAACCGTATCCAGGCAATGTTGTCTTGTTCCGGGCCACCGAAAAATCGTTGCGGGCCGAAGATAACCCCCATGCTGCCTGGAATGGGTTGATACAGGGAACATTAGACATCGACCAAATCGCGGGCGATCACGGCGGCATCTTGGTTCAGCCTCAAGTGAAGGACTTGGCACGACGACTGCAGGTCCGGATCGATTCGTCCGCCGGTTGCTGAAAGACAAGCTGTCACTGCCTGGCATTTTCCGATAAGTTCAGATGGCTTCCGTGCTTTTTAAGCGCACACCAGTGGGAAAGAGCATCCAGCCCTCACCAGACCCTGCCCCTGTATCCGGCGAAGGGCCGGTCGAGGCGTCTCTGCGCCAGCCCTTGTCTGCATTGTTTTTTGGAGAAGCGGGGATCGTCGCTCGCTTGGTTCCGTGGGCGCGCAAAGGCGGTTTTGCACTGCTGGACCAGGGGTTCATTTCGGGTTCCAATTTTGTTATCGCGATCCTTCTAGCCCGCTGGCTTACTCCAGAACAGTACGGAACGTATGCGGTCGCTTTCGGAGTGTTCGTCCTGGTAGTGATCGTGTATCAATCGCTGGTCCTCGAGCCGTTGGCAGTTTTCGGAGCATCGTCCTATCGCGATTCGTTGAGAAACTACCTTCGGTCGGTGATTCGGATCTATGCTGTGCTCTGGATACCGATTCTGGCCCTGCTAGGCGCTGGCGTCTTATACGTCAGGGTGTCCGGGCAATCAGCGGGATTTCCAGGCGCACTGCTGGGAGTCATGATCGCCGGACCTTGCGTACTCTTGTTCTGGGTAGGACGCGGGACTTTCTATGTAAAGTTGGCACCGGCGTTCGCGGCGGCTGGAGCTGTGGTGTATTCATGCTTGGCGCTCGGCGGATTGTACCTTGCGGACCGGCGAGGTTACATCTCGCCGTTTGTTGCTTTCCTCCTGATAGCGATCGCCGCACTGGGGACAGCTATCGTTCTTTTTTTCTTGTTGAATAGGAATCTGCCGTCTGGCGGCGAGTCCCTTCCTACCTGGACGATTTGGAATCGTCATTGGGGATACGGACGTTGGGCGCTGGCCAGCTGTGTCGCAGGATGGATTCCCGCCTACATCTATTACCCGTTGCTTAGCAGCTTCAGTGGAATGTCGCAATCGGGACAGTTAAAGGCGCTGATGAATCTGACGTTGCCGCTGGAACAAACCAAGGCAGCAATGTCTCTACTGTTGCTGCCTTATGCAGCAACCGTGTACCAGCGCGAAGGCGAGTCTGGAGCCAGTTCCGTAGCCGGAAAGATCACCTTTTTCACTGCAGGGATCGGCATCGTTTATTGGTCGGTATTGATTCCGCTACAAAAACCTCTGTTCCACCTGCTTTATTCCGATCGCTACCTCGAGGTGGCGCACTTGCTGCCAATCGTTGCTCTAGGTTCGGTCTTTTACAGCGGAGCGCTTGGCGCCGCCATTGTCCTGCGCGCAATCGACAACCCCGGGCTGCTGTTTGGTGCGTTCGGCGCGGCTACCGTCCTATCTTTGCTGGTCGGTATCCCGGCCACCAAAATGTTTGGTCTTCCAGGAGCGATCTGGGGCAGCAATATCGCCGATATCGCCTCGCTTGTGATCGCTGTCCTGGTGCTGCGGTACAAGCTTGCCATGAAGCCAAAACCCGCACCCGATCTTGCAGGTTAGTTGTTTAAAATCGATAACAAGGGACCCAAAACGGCGATGGCACTGTTACCTACTAGCCTCAATGGAAGCAATGGAAAGAATGGTTCTCACGATTTCGAGTTCGCCTACCGGCGCATCCGGCATGAGCTCGCAAAGACAAAACTGAGGGTTGTCCCCATGTGGATGTACCACCGGGCTCTTCACCCGGCCGACGTGATCCTTGCCTCGTACCCGCGATCCGGCAGCACATGGGCGCGCTTCGTGCTGTATGAAATCCTGACTGGAGAAGAGGCGACATTCGACTCGGTGAATAAGGGTCTGCCCGGAGTCAAAAGTTGTGGAACTGCCCTGCGACGTTTGCCGGGCAGTGGACGTTTGCTCGGGATCCATGAAAGATTCCGGAAGGAATACTTGCGGGCCATCTACCTGGTCAGAGACGTGAGGGACGTACTACTGTCTGAACACGCCTTTTTGCAAACGCTGGATTTTTTCCGCGGCGACCTCGATAAGTTCACTCCGCTCTTTCTGCGTGGAAAAGTAAACGGCTTCGGCGCCTGGCATGATCACGTAACCTGCTGGCTTGATTCCCCCCTCGCCGAGAAAAATCTTCTGTTGGTTCAATACAGGGACCTGCGTTCCAATCCGGAGCTTTGGTTCACTCGCATTGCCGATTTTCTGGAAGTCCAAACCGACGCGCAGCGGATTCGCAGTGCTATTGCCAACAATTCGCTGGAGAAGATGCAACCCAAGGTCGATGGTTCTTCGCGCATGCCATGGAGAAAGGACCGGGTGGTGCGCAGCGGCTCGGTGGAAGGTTGGCGCACGAAACTCTCACCTGCCCAGTTGGAACTGGTTGAACGACATTGCGGGCGAGTGATGGCACGGCTCGGCTACCCACTGACCTCGAACCGTAAGGAAACAGAAGCGGAGCTGCAGAGCGCAACTCGTTAACGATTTCGGCACATATTTATGTTTCCCACTCTGGTAACGCGGCGTTTTTTCCAAAGTAGAGGCGTTCGCGCCGGCGCGCTGCTTAGCCTCGCGACAATCGTTTTGCTGGTGGCATTCATTATGCAGTCGCTGCCGGCGTCTTTGTTTTCGGATGAGGGGATTGTAACCGTGGTTGTCGTCGGCTGCTTTATGGTTATGCTGTGCATCTCGGTCGCGGGCGCTACGGCACGGACGTCGGATGTCATCCTTTTGCAACGCCGAGTTGCATTTTTCCTTTGGTGGTTTTTGCTGATCTCGGAAGCGGTTTTTGACCACATGGGAGACACCATTCGCAGCTTTGAAGGTAGCTTCTCGCCAGAAGCTTATGGAGAAGGAGTGATCTGGGCGCTTTCTTTCGCTGCCGTGCTGATTCTGTCCCTGGGTCGTCCTGCATATCTAAGGCAGCTGTTTCGCTCCTCCAATAAATGGCTCAGTTTGTTCGCACTCGTGTGCCTGATGTCGGTGGGCTATTCTCTGGCCCAGCTTTATGCGTTGGCTTGGGCCTTTAAGCTTGTACTCGTCGTGTTATTGCTGCAGCTCTGCCGCAGTACCATTGACGACGTTGAGGGTGTGATCGCGTTCCTCCGGGTTACGATGTGGGCCTTTCTAGTTTTGTCAGCCGCTCCCCTGGTGGCCGCAATTGCCTCTCCGGAGACCGCTTTTGTTAACGGACGTTTGGCCGATCCTACCTTCCTGTCGCCCATCGCGGCCTGTCTCATGTTGTTGGCCTTGCTACTCAATTCTCTCGAGTCGCGGCTGAGTTATGGGTTCGCCGGCGCTTTCGGCGCATTCGTGATGATCCTTGCTTTTGGAAAGGCCGGCATTGTGGCCGGCATTTTATCGGCATTGCTGTTCTTGATTATGCTAAGGAAGCTGAGGCTTGGCTTCATTTTGATCCTGGGCATGGCGGTTCTGGCTTTTATTGTGGTCTCCTTCACACAAGTCGCCAGCTATGTTCATTTCTATGCAGGAACTAGTCAAGTCGTTACGCTTACAGGCCGCACCGACGTTTGGGCCGCGGCCATCCCGGAGATGCGCCAGAAATTGTTGCTCGGACACGGTTACCTGGCGTCATATTTCGCATGGGCGTTCGCCAAGAATCGGCTTTCCACCGCCGGCCACCTACACAACGGCTTTTTGGAAGTGATATACAACAACGGAATTATCGGATTGTTGCCGCTTGTGGCTTTCTTCTGGGTAACCGCTAAGAACCTGGTGGTTGCCCTCCGCTCTGTTTGGCAGGTGCGGCGTAACACCACGCTGCACGTGCGCCAGCTCTATTTGCTCACTTTGGGATGTAGCGCCATTTTCGTCAATTTATTTCTGAATGGTTTGTTCGAAGCCAGCTTTGGAGCCCGAGCCGTCAGCCTGTTCATGTTGCTGATCGCCATCTTTATCCTTTCCGAGATTTTGGTGCAGTTCACCAGCAGATTTGCTGTAAAAGGTACTCGCGACGTGCCAGGTCCCGTAATTGAGGCTGTGGTCAGTGGAATTCCAATCCCGGAAACAAATTCCTAGTGACTAGATGAAAATACTACTGGTCCATAATTCTTATCTGGAGCCGGGTGGGGAGGATGTCGTCTTCGAGCAGGAAAACCGGCTGCTGCGGTGGGCGGGACATGAGGTCATCGAATACTGCCGTCGTAATGATGAGATTGCAGCATATTCTGCGATGGAGCGGCTTGATCTATTGCGGCGCACCGTCTGGGCAACCGACAGCCGCAGCGAATTTTCCCGTCTCCTGCATTCGAGCCATCCCGACGTGGTGCATGTGCATAACACTTTTCCGCTGATTTCTCCTTCGATTTATTCAGTTTGTCAGGAGGCGCGGGTTCCCGTAGTGCAGACCCTGCACAATTATCGGCTGCTTTGTCCGCAGGCAAGTTTCTTCCGAAATGGCAAACCATGCGAAGAATGCATGCAGCAGGGCCTTTGGCGGGGCATCCAGCATGCCTGCTACCGGAATTCCCGCCTGGCCACTGCGGGCACGGTGCTCATGCTGGCGGTACACCGTCAAAAGAGAACCTGGGACAAGATGGTTGACTTGTACATCACACTTTCCGATTTTGCCCGGCGAAAGTTCATCGCCGCAGGATTCCAGGCGGACAAGATCGAGGTAAAACCAAATTTCTTGAGTTCGGATCCCGGCGGTCGCACAGCCCCGGGCTCGTACGTCGTATTCGTGGGTCGCTCCTCCCCCGAAAAAGGCCTTCCCACACTGATCAAGGCATGGCGCTGGCTGGATAAGGGCATACCACTGCGAATCGTCGGCGACTCGCCTTACCAGGCCGAGATGCAGGAACAAGCCGCACAACTGCAGTCTGCTGATATTCGCTTTCTTGGACGGCAACCGCATGAGCAGACTATCACCGCCATCAAGCAATCACGCTTTCTGGTATTTCCCAGCGAGCTGTATGAGACTTTCGGCTTAGGCATCATCGAGGCTTTTGCCTGCGGTGTGCCGGTGATCGCTTCAAATCTAGGTGCAATGAGCGAACTTGTTGAAGACGGCTGCACGGGATTGCTGTTCCGGCCTGGCGATTCCACAGACCTGGCTGAAAAAATTGCCTGGGCGTGGAATCATCCAGAAATTATGGAAAAACTGGGGCGGAACGCGCGTCTAACCTACGAACAAAAATATACGGCAGAGAAAAATTATTCCGAACTCATGAAGATTTACGCCAAGGCCGGGGCCCGCCGCTGTGCGACTGCCACCACAGCTGATTATCAGGTCGCCGAGAATGGAATCTCAGCATGAAATCCAGCAGTTCGACGCGGCCGACCCAGGCCACAACAGTTTCCCAGCAAGAGCTTTCCACGCCTGCCCTGTTGGGCCTGGCTGCGTGGTTTGGTCTGACCGCAGGATTGATTGAAGGCGCTGGTCTGTTGGCGGTTTACGGCTACGGCCTCTGGAACCGTTATATCCGTCCTGGTGTCTCAGTTGACATCATCTACATTTCCGCTATCTTCGACCTGGTCCTGTTCTGCGGTGTGGGGCTCGTAATGCTGCTTGCCAGGCGGCTGATACGCGTTCCAGTTGAAGTCATCGTCAGTGGTTTTGCGCTGTTTGCTTTCGGCGATTGGGTATCCTTGACCGGTAGAATCTCGGTTCTGGGTGCTGTCTCGCTCACTCTGGGACTGACCGCGGTCTTCTATCGATGGTTTGTCCGGAATCCGAAATCAGCGCTTGCTTTCTTCCAGAGAACCCTGCCGGCGCTGGCGGTGGTGACGTTACTCCTGGTGATTGGCATTCCTTTGGGTGTCAAGCTTCAGCAGGCCAGGGCAATCGCGGACTTGCCCTCACCTCCCAAGAATGTGCCCAATGTGGTTTTTCTGGTGATCGACACTCTTCGCGCGGACCATTTGTCCAGTTTTGGCTACCACCGGACTACCAGCCCCAACATCGATGAGTTGGCACGTCAAAGTACCGTCTTCGAGAATGCTATTTCTCCGGCACCTTGGACTCTGCCTGCCCACGCCTCCCTCCTCACCGGGCGCTTGCCACATGAGCACTTGGCCGTCGGCGATGAACCGCTAAGCACGCACTTTCAAAGCCTGGCTGAGAGCATGCGGTCGATGGGGTACACCACGGCCGCGTTTTCGGGGAATATCTTCTATTTCAACCGCCGCACCGGGCTGGGCTCGGGCTTTATTTATTTTGACGACTACAACTACTCGCTGGCGGACGCAATTTCGCGCACTTTCTGGGGTAGAGTGTTCGTGCATTTCTCCGACAAACTAGGGTTAAAAGAATTCCCCGTCCGCCAACGAGCCGAACAGATCACCCGGAGCGTTTTCTCCTGGATCGATCGCCACCCTGACAAACCGTTTTTTGTGTTCCTGAATTTCAATGATCTGCACGATCCTTACCTTCCTCCGCAACCTTGGCGCGGCAGGTTTTCCAATGTGAAAGAGCCGGGCGGCATCATTCGACAAGGCCATGCCTATCCGGACCTCGCTCCGCAACAGTTGCAGGGCGAAATGGATTCCTATGACGGCGCTTTGGCGTACACCGACAATCAAGTGGGCGTACTTTTGGCCGGGCTGCAGAAACGCGGGCTCACACAAAATACGCTCGTGATTCTCGTGGCCGATCACGGCGAATGCTTTGGGGATCATAATCTCCTCGAACATCGCAATGCGCTTTATCGCGAATTGGTGCAAGTGCCCTTAATCGTGCGCTGGCCCGATAAACTGCCGGCTGGGCTGCGGCTGCAGAACACGGTCAGCACAGCCTCTCTGGCTGCGACGATTTTCGAATTGATCGGCGGAAATCAATCGGTGTCGCAGAATCCTTTCCCCGGCCCTTCACTGGTTGAACTTTGGAAGAACCCTGCCCAGGCGAGGGACTTGCCTTATCCGGTTTCCGAAATGGCGCAATACAAATTTCTTCCGGAGACTTATCCCGCCTACTCGGGGTCCCTGCAATCGATAACGTCACCCGGTTGGCAGTTTATCGAAGGCCATAATCGGCCCGCGGAGTTGTACAACTGGGCTCAAGATAACGGCGAAATAAAGAATCTGGCGGCCTCGCCATCCGCCCAGGGTGTGCTGACCGATCTTGCTGAACAACTGCATCGGCGTACTACCAACCAACCTCAAGCAGCAACGCTGTTCCCCAATCCATCCAAAGGAGCTAATCAATGAAACCGTTATTCGCCTACGCCACTCCAGATCAGGTAATGGGTTTGGCATCTGGCCTGGCTACGATCGCAGGAGTCTTGCTGATGTTCTGGAACAAGGTCCTGGTGACCATAGGCAAAATCATCAACCGAATCACTGGTCGTGTGGTGATGACCGCCGAAGAAGCCAAGTCTACTTCCGACGGTTCTAGCAGCAAGTGAAGCTATGGAGTACCTCTTTTCGCCACCAGCGAATTCTTTGAGAACGGACAATGGCTACAGTGTCGAGCGCTGAGAAGCTGAGAGCAAACGTGTTAGGAGTGGGCGTGAGCGCCATGGACATGAAGGGTGTTCTGGCTACTATCTCCGCGGCCATTGAAACCGGCACCAAGGGGTATATTTGTGCGACGGGCATGCATGGCGTCATGGAGGCTCAGAAGGATCCGGAATTCCGGAGCATCCTGAACCACGCATTCCTGAATGTCGCCGACGGCCGGCCCACAGTCTGGGTGGGACGCATGCAAGCGCGTCATGGGATGCGGCAAGTCACCGGGCCCAATCTCATGCTTCAACTGTGCGAACTGTCTGCGAAAACCGGCTACACTCATTTTTTCTATGGTGGTGATGTCGGTGTCGTCGAGCAGTTGAAATCAGCCATGGAAAATAGATTTCCGGGGCTCAAGGTCGTGGGGACCTTTACACCACCTTTCCGCCCTCTTACTCCCGAAGAGTTGGAGCAACTCGCCAACATGGTGTCGCGCGTGAAGCCGGACATCTTTTGGGTAGGCCTGAGCACGCCCAAGCAGGAAAGATTCGTCTCTGAGTACATTAACCGGCTCGACACAACTTTGATGTTTGCGGTGGGAGCCGCTTTTGATATGCATACCGGCAGAGTTCAGGAATCGCCGGAATGGCTGAAGGCCATGGGCCTGCAATGGCTCCATCGGCTGTGCCAGGAACCTCGCAGGTTGTGGAAGCGTTATTTGATCAATATTCCCAAGTTTCTTACAAAGGTCGCTCTGCAACTACTGGGTGTCAGAAGGTACGAAGAGATTCCAGAGCTGTCTCTGATTTCACGGGCCGTATGCCAGGAACGAATGCATGGTTGACCGCCTGGTTACGATTAGTGTGGATGATGGCCATCCTACCGATCTCCGCACGGCTGAGCTGTTGGAACAGTTTGGCCTTGCCGCCACCTTCTACATTCCGGCCCGCAACCCGGAGCGGGAGCTTTTATCCAAAGCGCAAATTCGCGAACTAGCTTCACGATTTGAAATCGGAGGACACACGCTGAACCACACCAGTTTGAAGTCCCTTCCAGAGGGCCAGGCGTGGACGGAGATCTACGAAGGAAAAGCCTGGATGGAAGATGTGGTGGGAACATCTTTGATTTCATTCTGCTATCCACGGGGAAAATTCGACCGCCAGAGTGTTCAACTGGTGCGCAAAGCGGGATTTCGCGGGGCGCGAACCTGTCTGCTCAATTTACACGATTTTCCGAAAAACCCGTTCCTGTGGGGGGTAAGTTCGCATGCTTGCTGGCATAGCAAGGTGATTCAGGTTCGTCATGCTCTACTGGAAGGGAACTTCCGCGGCGCCCGCAACTTCTTTCAGATATATAAAGGAGAAACGGACTGGCAGACGCAATTTCTGCACGGACTGGATCACGTCTCCACTCACGGCGGCATCGCCCATCTTTACCTTCATAGCTGGGAAATCGACGCTCACAGCCACTGGGACAAGCTTGAAGCGGTTTTTCGAGGTGTGGCGGAGCGCGATGGCCTCACCCGAATTAGCAACGGCGATCTCTTTAAGCTTTACCCGCAGTCCGTCAATTGAGTACCCTCCGAACACAGAACTGAGTACAGAGGACAATGCCAATGCAAAGTAAAACCCCCTCCCCTGGAGTAACCATGGAGAAACAAATCGAAAACGCAATTTACTCCGCGATTGATCAGGTCAACCAGCATCTGCCACCCGCCATGGCTCTTTCCAAATCACCGAGTCAGCCATTAATGGGAAATGGCAGCAAACTAGACTCTATTGCTCTGGTGAATCTGATCGTGGCCGTCGAGCAAAGCTTACAGGACTTTTTGGGCGTGCCCCTGGCGCTGGCTGACGAGCGCGCCTTTTCCATGACCCGCAGCCCCTTCCGCGACGTGGAATCGCTTGGCCTATATATTCAGGAGCTGATGAATGAGCGAACTTCGACCACATAAGGTCATGCTCATCTCCGGTGCGCGCAAGGGCATTGGAAAATTTCTCGCTGAACACTACCTCACAGGAGGTTGGCACGTGGTGGGCTGCAGCCGTGGGTCGAGTGACTTGCAGCACGACCGCTATCGCCATTTGCAGCTCGATGTCACCAATGAGCAGGAGGTCGTTAAGATGATGGGCGACGTGCGGAAGATGGAGGGACGACTTGATGCCCTCCTGAACAACGCCGGCATCGCCAGCATGAACCACTTCTTGCTCACTCCAGCAAGCACTGCCGAAAACATCATGCGAACGAACTACCTCGGCACGTTCCTTTTGAGCCGGGAAGCCGCCAAATTGATGCGCGGCAACGGCGGCGGAAGAATCATCAATTTCAGTTCCATCGGTGTGCCGCTCCGGCTCGAGGGAGAAGCCGCATACAACGCTTCCAAGGCAGCCATTTCGGAGTTGAGCCAAATTCTTGCCCGCGAGTTGGCTCCCTTTTCGATTACCGTAAATATTGTTGGCCCAACTCCGATCGAGACTGACTTGATTAAGAACGTGCCCAAGAACAGTCTGGAGCGGCTGCTCAGACGCCAGGCCATCCCCCGCTTGGGATCATTTGCGGATGTGGCGAACGTGACGGACTTCTTTCTGCGGCCCGAAAGCTGTTTCATCACCGGCCAGACCATTTACCTGGGAGGCGTTTGCTGATGTTTGTCGAATTTCTGTTGGGGATCTTCGAACACCACAACGAGGCTGAGGCGTTGGTGTGGAAGCACAACTCTTACACTTACGGCGCGTTGCTCCAAGAAACCCGGGAATGGCAACGCAAGCTAGAGGAGCTTGCGATTCCGGCGGGCGCAGTGGTTATTGTGGAGGCGGACTACTCCCCTACTGCACTGGCGCTCCTGCTGGCGCTTGTTTCACGCGGAACTATTGTTGTGCCCATCTCCTCGGCAGCCCGGGCCAAACGCCAGGAATTTATTGAGATCGCGCAAGGCGAATGGTCGATAACTTTGAGTGCTGATGACGACTTTAATTGCACGAAGCTGGGCCGCACTGCCAGCCATCCTCTCTACTCAAAATTGCGGTCCGATGGCCATCCGGGATTGGTGGTTTTCTCCTCCGGCTCCACTGGCAAGAGTAAGGGAGCGGTTCACGATTTTGTTCCTCTGCTTGAGAAGTTCAAAACACCCCGGAAGGCGTTTCGCACAGTTCCCTTCTTACTATTTGATCATCTTGGCGGAATCAACACGATCCTGTACACACTGTCCAACGGCGGCTGTGTCGTAACCGTTTCCAGCCGCACGCCGGACGGCGTTTTGGCAGATGTTGAGCGTCATCGCGTAGAGTTATTGCCCACTTCTCCCACGTTCATCAATCTGATCCTCATTAGCGAAGCTTACAAACGTCACGACTTAAGCTCCCTGAAAGTGGTCACCTACGGGACTGAGCCCATGCCGGAAAGCACCTTGAAGCGCTTTCATGCCCTATTCCCGAATATCACCCTGCAACAGACGTACGGGCTTTCCGAAATCGGAGTCCTACGATCGAAGTCGAAATCTTCAGATTCTCTGTGGGTCAAAGTCGGAGGCAGCGAATTTCAGACTCGGGTGGTGGACGGTATCCTGCACATTAAGGGGGCGTCTGTCATGCTGGGTTACCTGAACGCGGAAAACCCGTTCACTCCGGACGGCTGGCTCAATACCGGCGATCGCGTGCTGCAGGATGGCGAATACATTCGCATCCTTGGCCGGGAGTCGGAGATCATCAACGTCGGCGGGGAGAAGGTTTACCCGGCCGAGGTTGAGAGCGTGATCCAGGAAATGGATAACGTCGTGGATGTTACCGTTTTCAAGGAACGGAACATGATCACCGGTCACATCGCTTGCGCCCGAGTCACTTTAAGAACTCCTGAGGACCCGCAGGAATTTACCCATCGTCTCAAACAACACTGCTCAAAGCACCTGGATCGCTACAAGATTCCGGTCAAGGTGAAGATCACGGAGCACGCTCAGTATTCTGAGCGCTTTAAGCGGATTCGTGGAGAACAGCTCTCGGCCACTCGTTAGAATCGATTCTGAAAATATGGACCCATCACCTTCAGACCTTATGTCAGCGTCAGCTCTGGCTAGCGCGCGCTCGGTAACCGACTTGGTTGCGCATCAAGCGCAACTGCGGCCGCAAGCTTTAGCCTTGCGTTCGGCCCGGGAAACACTTACGTATGCGGAACTCGAGTCAGCAGCAAACAGGGTGGCACGTTATCTGCGTGAAAAGGGGGTCGGCCCAGAATCCATAGTCGCCGTTGTAATGGACCGCTCGCCATCCATGGTGGTCGCGGCCCTGGCGATAATGAAAGCCGGGGGCGCGTACCTGCCTCTGGATCCTTCGTACCCTCCCGCTCGCCTCTGCTTCATGTTGAACGACGCAGAGGTTGCATTGGTCCTCACGCGAGAGTGTCTGCGGCAGCAGATCCCGGCGGGCGGGTGGGATGTGCTTACGCTGAACGACCCACGACTTCTGCAGACCGATGGGCAAGGCGCCGCGAGAGAAGCGGATAGCAGCGATCTTGCGTATGTAATCTACACGTCAGGCTCGACCGGACAACCGAAGGGTGTGCAGATCACGCAGCGCAGTTTGTTAAACCTGATATTTTGGCACATCAATAGTTTTGGCGTGACTGCGGAAGACCGTGCCAGCCAGATGGCCAGTCCCAGCTTCGATGCCTCCGTTTGGGAGGTCTGGCCCTACCTTGCGGTTGGAGCCAGCGTACATTTCCCTGCCGACAATGTTCGACTCTCGGCTGAGCCTCTACGCGATTGGTTACTGTCGGAGAAGATTACTATCAGTTTTGTACCCCCGGTCTTGGCTGAGCAACTCATCAAATTGGAGTGGCCGTCAAGGGTTGCACTTCGGGTTCTCCTGACGGGGGCCGATACTCTCCATAATTACCCTCCCTCTGATCTTCCTTTCCGCTTGGTCAACAACTACGGACCGACGGAGTGCACAGTAGTGTCGACTTCTGCCACGGTTGCAGCTAACCACTCTCCAGAGAAGCGGCCACCCATCGGTCGACCGATTACCAATGTGCAAGCCTACATTCTGGATGAAAACTTACGGCCCGTCCCGGCTGGAACCATGGGAGAACTTTACATCGGCGGAATTGGGCTGGCACGAGGCTACATAAGACGTCCGGATCTTGATGCTCTCAGTTTTATTCCCCACCCTTTCATTCCAGGCCAGCGTCTGTATAAGACGGGTGACCTCGCATGCTTGCTGCCGGATGGCCAGCTTGCTTTTGGCGGACGAACTGACGAGCAGATCAAGGTTCGTGGATACCGTATTGAGCCAAGCGAGATTGTGAACGCGCTCGGAAAACATCCGGCGGTTCGGGCCGCCGCGGTAGTGGCGAGAGAAGATAACTGGGGAGAGAAGATCCTAGTCGCGTACATCGTGCCTGCGACTACTGACTTGGACCCAGCTGAGCTGCGTGCCTTTCTCCGAAAACAGCTGCCAGACTACATGGTACCCGGGGCGTTCATGAGCATTCGTGAGTTGCCCATGACCGCGAACGGAAAACTCAATCGCGGGGCGCTGCCCGATCCGGTGTTGTCCACCGCGACATCCCCTGCGGATCCCAATTCGTCGCCATTGAAGATTGTGGAACAGCGATTGGCCGAAATTCTCGAAAAACTATTGGGAGTTCATCCCATCAGTGCCGACGACAATTTCTTTCTTTTGGGTGGACACTCCCTGCTTGGAGCACAGTTAATCGCTCAGCTTCGCGATGCATATGGGGTCGAGTTGTCATTGCGGAGTGTCTTCGATTTCCCCACGGTGAGACAGTTATCCGCGCATGTGGAGCAATTGATTCTGGCCAAGATTGACGCCATGAGCCCGGAGGAGATTGAACGAGCACTTGCAGAATCGGCCACGGAAGAACACGCGAAATAATGCCTAACGTTGAATCGGTACCCGGCGTAGAAAAAGACAGCACGTTGAGCCTGTATCAGCTGCTCGATCCGGAGGTGCTGGCCAACCCTTATCCGCTTTACGCTCAGCTCCGCTCCCAGGATCCGGTGCATTGGGATCCCTTCCTTCATGCGTGGGTGGTCACTCGTTACAACGACGTTGTGCGTGTCCTGCTCGATTTCACCGCGAGCCGCACACCAACGGCAGAACAACTGGCCACCGTGGGTCTGGCCAACTTGGGTCCGATCGCACAGGTGATGGTGAAGCAGATGCTGTTCATGGATGCGTCGGCGCACAGCCGCCTGCGCGGACTTTGCTCGCAGGCGTTCACACCCCGGCGGGTCGAGATGCTGCGCGCGCACATTCAGGAAATCGCTGACGAGTTACTCGATCGGGTTACGGCAGCGGGTCACATGGATGTCATTGCTGATTTTGCTGCTCCCTTGCCTGCGATCGTGACCGCGGAGATGCTCGGCGTGCCCATCGCGGATCACCCGCAGTTGAAGATGTGGTCAGCCGATTTCGCAGAGATGCTGGGCAACTTTCAACACAACCCGGGCAGGGCTATGGGAGTACTGCGCAGCTTGCGAGGAATGGAAGCATATTTTCGGGAGCGCATCCAGGAACTGCGGCGAAAACCGAAAGAAGGGTTAATACACTCTTTGCTTACCGCTGAGGTCTCGGGTGATCGATTGAGCGAGGAAGAAGTAATCGCCAACACGATCGTAACCATGGTTGGCGGACAGGAGACCACGACCAATCTCATCGGCAACGGTGTCCTCACCTTGCTGCGCAACCCGAGTGAGCTGCAGAGACTACGAAAGAACATCTCTATCATTCCGTCAGCCGTTGAAGAACTGCTGCGCTACGAAAGCCCGAGTCAGCATACCGCGCGCCTGGCACCGGATAACGTTGAGCTTGGCGGGAAGCAAATTGCCAAGCGTGACGCGGTGATCGCAGTCATGGGCGCGGCTAATCGTGATCCCGAACAGTTCCCAGACCCCGATCGCCTCGACCTAACCCGTGCCGATAACCGTCATGTGGCCTTCGGATGGGGTCCGCACTTCTGTTTTGGTGCGCCGTTGGCACGACTGGAGGGACAGATCGCTTTCGCTACCGTGTTGCAGCGGTTTTCAGAAATCCAGTTGCAACCCGATCCGCTCGTCTGGCGCGAAAATCTCGGGTTACGTGGCCTGAAGTCGCTCCCCATTTCGTTCTCCAGTTCCGCACCCTTCAATTGATTCGTTCAGCGACATCATTCAGCGCAAGTTTACCGGACGCCCGGCGGGAGTTGGCGGCCCGTCTCCTGGCCCGCAGTGCGACGGCACAGAAGGACCATGGAGGGTCCATTCCGAAGCGGGAATCAAAGGGACCCGCTCCCTTATCTCATTACCAGGAGCAAATATACCGGCATGCTCAGTTGGCACAGGAGTTCGCGCCGGGTTCCCTCCTCTATAACGAGACCATCACGTTCTATCGCAGAGGACCCCTTGACGTCGCCGCGTTGGAGCAAAGCCTGACCGAAATTGTGCGACGCCACGAAGCGTGGCGAACCAATTTCAAAGTGGTGAATGGAGAGGTGCAACAGGAGATTCAGCCCCTCCACCCTGTAACCGTCAAAGAGGTCGATCTGCGAGGCCTTCCCGATGGTGAACGAGAGCTTGCCTTTGCGGAACTGGGCCTGCAGGACCTGCGCCGGCCTTTTGACTTGGCTAAGGACCGGCTGTTCCGGTTTTGCTTGATTCGCATGGCTGATGAGGACTTTCGTCTTCTGCTCAGCGCGCACCAGATCATTCTCGATGGAGTGTCGGTATATCACGTATTGTTGCCGGAAATCGCTCATCTGTACGCTGCCTACTCTGCGGGGGGTCTGTCACCGCTTCCCGAGCCGTCCATTCAGGTTGCTGATTACGCATGTTGGCAGCGGGAACACTTACCACCGAAGTTCGCCGGGGATCTGGCCTTCTGGAAACAACAACTCGGGCAAGAGCCTTGCCGCTTGTCATTACCGACCGACCGGCCGCGTCCGGCTGTACAAACATTTCGGGGCGCCATCCAGCAATTTGCCTTGAGCGAAACTCTGGCCCATGATTTGAGAGCACTGGCGCACGCCGAGGGCGTGACACTGTTCGCAGCCGCGCTCGCCGGATTTGTCGCGCTGTTGCACAGTTACACAAAACAAGAAGACATTGTGGTCGGGACGCTAGCGCCCACGCGAGAATTCTCCGAGGTACAGCGGCTTCTCGGATACTTCCTCAATCCCGTTGTGCTGCGAGTAGATGCGTCAGGCAATCCCACGCTCCGAGAGTTAATGCTGCGGACGCGTGATGTCGTGATCAAGGCTCTGGCACACAGTAGCCTCCCATTTCACCATCTGGTGGACGCTTTGCAGGCTGATCGGGACCGCTCTTCCAATCCGTTGTACCAGGTGCAGTTTTCGTTGGAACCGCCGATGCCCGAGTCGATCGCGGGATGGAACCTGACGCCTATGGATTTAGAGAGCGGTGGAGCGAAATTGGATCTCTACGTGGTTCTGGATGAGCGCCCGAACGGAATTTTAGGTCGCGCGCAGTACAATCCAGATCTTTTTGAGGCCTCGACCGTACAACGACTGGTAGAGCGCTACAGTAACGTGCTCCAGGTGTTGGCGTCCCGGACCGAAACTCGACTGCACGACGTGCCACAGGTAAATACAACCGGGTCTGGCGCAACTGTCTGAACTGGCATGAGCCCATTCGATTCCATAGTCAATCCTGAAACAGCTTCCGAAGCGAAGCGCATTCTTCTGGAAAAGTATCTGGGCCGTCAGCCGAAGGGTCCGGCGAACGGAGGCGTCGCCATTACTCCTCGCTCCGGCACCGGGCCTGTGCCGCTCTCCTTTGCCCAGCAACAGGTCTGGCTGCATTCGCAAATTGCGCCCACCTTACCCATCTACAACGAACCTTTCACAGTACATCGCCACGGACCGTTGGATGTCAGAGCCTTCGAGCGAGCCTTGACCGAAATCATTCGGCGTCATGAGGCATGGCGCACTACATTTTCCGTATTGGAAGCTCAGCCAGTGCAGGTTGTACAACCCCCGTTCGAGGTAACACTGCCTGTGGTTGACCTGCGCGAGCTTTCCCCTGCGCAACGCGAAGCCGAAGCTTTGCGTTTGGCCACGGCCGATGCGCAAGTACCATTCGATCTCACGCAAGGCCCCTTGTTGCGAATGAAGCTGATTCGCTTGGAGGAAAACGAATACCGCCTCTACATGACGCTGCACCAGATCATTCTGGATGGGGTAACGGCCTACCAGGTATTCTTGCCCGAACTGATCACCCTCTATGATGCATTCTGCGCCGGGAAACCATCGCCATTGCCAGAGCTGCCGATCCAGGCGGGGGATTATGCCTGCTGGCAGAGAGAAGGGCTCAAGACTGGCAAACTTGCCGATCACATGACGTACTGGCACAAGCAACTCGGCGGCGAATTGCCCGTTCTCAATCTTCCGACCGACCGCCCGCGTCCCGCTGCCCAGACTTTTCGCGGGGAAATGTATCCCTTAAACATCGCGCCGGCGCTGGTGAAACGCGTGCGCGACATGAGCCAACACGAGGGTGTAACGATGTTCATGGCCATGCTCGCGGCGTTCTGTGTTGTTCTCAAACGGTATACCGCTCAGGATGAGGTCATTTTGGGCACCGTCACTGCATGCCGGCCACGTCCGGAAGTTGAAAAACTGCTGGGCTATTTTGTGAATCCGGTCGTCTTGCGGATCAACGTCAGCGGCAATCCGAGCTTCCGCGAACTGCTGATGCGCGTGCGTGACGTGGTGCTGGGGGCAGTTTCCCACGATGAAGTGCCTTTTGAGTACCTTGTTAGAGAGCTGCAGCCACATCGTGATCTCAGCCGCAATCCTCTCTTTCAAATCATGATTTCGCTGGAGCCTCCCATGCCCGCCATGGAGGGCTGGAGCATGACGCAATTCGATGTCGCCAGCGGCGCTTCCAAGTTCGATCTTTATCTCGATATGGACGATAGGGATCAGGGCGTTATCGGCCCTATCACGTACAACCCTGATCTGTTTGATCGCGAAACCATTGCCCGATTGGTCAGGCATTGGGAAATGGTTCTGGCTGCGGCCGCCGCCGATCCCGCATGCCAGGTTGGCACGTTGCCCATCCTTGCTCCCAGCGAACGTGAAGAACTGCTGATTCGCTTCAATGCGACAGAAAAAGAAGAGCCCGCTTACACAGTGCCTGAGTTGTTTGAGGACCAAGTCGATCGAACTCCCCAGTCCATAGCCGTGGAGGACGAGCATGCCCGGTGGACCTACCGGGAGATCAACAATCGCGCAAATCAAATCGCGCGCCATCTCCAGGGCGTCGGGGTGAAAGCTCAGGATGTCGTCGCAATCTGTACGGACCGGCGCGCGGAGATGATCGTTAGTCTTCTCGGCGTGCTTAAGGCAGGTGCAGCCTACGTTCCCGTGGATCCGAGTTACCCCCGGGAGCGCGTCGCGTTCATGCTGCGCGATTCGGGTGCGCGGGTGATCCTCACCCAGCGCGTTCAAGCCGGTAAACTACCCCCCAGCGACGCCGAATTAGTGCTGCTGGACGACGCACTCGCACCTGGCGGGGAGCAAGACTGCGCCAACCTGAAGCGATTGGTAAATGCGGAAGACTTGGCGTACGTAATTTACACTTCAGGCTCGACCGGCACTCCTAAAGGGGTCGAGATCACCCATCGTTCTTTAGTAAATCTGCTCCTCGCAATGCGTCAGAAACCCGGACTTGACGCGCAGGACGTCCTCCTGGCCGTGACAACCTTCTCATTCGATATCGCCGGCCTTGAATTGTTGCTGCCTCTGATCTGTGGAGCCCGTGTCGTGCTCGCCACTACAGCTCAGAGCGAGAACGGAATCGATCTTCTACAGCGGTTACGCTCATGCCGGGCGACCGTGATGCAGGGAACACCCGCCACGTGGCGCATGCTCATAGATGCGGGATGGAACGGTGATCCAGATCTCAAAGTTCTGTGCGGTGGTGAGGCACTGTCGCGTGAGTTGGCGGACGAATTACTCGCAAGGAGCTCTTCGGTTTGGAACATGTATGGGCCCACCGAAACGACTATCTGGTCGGCAGTGCGGCGTGTGACGCCGGGTGTGGAGGCCGTGGATATAGGAGAACCCATCGCCAATACCCAAATGCATGTCCTGGATAGCTTGGGTCAACTTCTCCCGCCCGGGGTGCCAGGCGAATTGCATATTGGCGGCCACGGCTTGGCTCGTAGCTATCGGAATCAACCAGACCTAACCCGTCAGAAATTTATCGCAAATCCATTCAGCACGCAAACAGGCGCTCGCTTGTATAAGACGGGGGACTGCGTCCGCAGGACTGCCGGAGGCCGACTGGAATTTTTGGGCCGTCTTGACAACCAAGTGAAGCTTCATGGTTATCGCATCGAATTGGGCGAAATTGAGAGTGCGTTGAGCCTCCATTCAGCCGTGAAATCCGTTGCGGTGGATGTTCGGAATGGTAGCTCGGCCGAGAAACAGCTTATCGCCTACATCGTGGCCCACTCGAAAGCTCCGGCTACCGAGGAGTTGCGGTCTTTCTTGCGGGACAAGCTTCCGGGGTATATGCTGCCCGCTCAATTCGTGTTCCTCGAGTCGCTGCCGCTGCTGGCAAATGGCAAGTTGAATCGTGCTGCGCTACCTCGCCCCGAGCAAATAAGTCGTCCCGAGCCCAAGTTTGTCGCGCCCCGCAGCCAAACCGAGAAACAGCTTTGTGAGATCTGGGAAGCTGTGCTTGATGTGAACCCCATCGGCATCGGCCAGAACTTCTTTGACCTGGGTGGTCACTCCCTGCTGGTCACGCGGCTGGTGGTGCGTTTGGAGCAGGTGTTCCATCGCAAACTCTCTCTGGCCGACATCTTTCAGGCTCCCACCATCGAGCAGATGGCCAAGCTGCTGAGCCGGGAAGGCGATCCTGTGCCCTCCGGAGTGGTTGCCATCCAGCCTCACGGACAAAACCCGCCGCTATACTGGATCCGCGGCGGGCCGCTCTTGTTGCCTTTGACCCGTCGTTTGGGGGCGAATCAGCCGGTCTTCGGCCTTCACTTGACCAGCCAGGAAGCCTCCACTCTCCCCATCCGTTGCACAGTGGAGCATGTTGCCGAGGCCTTCGTTCGCAAGTTGCGAAAGCTACAGCCGCACGGTCCATACTACTTAGGCGGCCTGTGCATTGATGGCGTCCTGGCCTACGAAATGGCCTGCCAGTTGCGCCAGCAGAATGAGAAGATCGCTTTGTTGGCACTGGTCGATGCACATAATCCGGTCTTTTACACTGATTTTTCCCAGGACGGACGTTGGAATATCGCTTACCGGCGCCTGGCCTTCCATGCTGGCAAGCTTGCCAATTTGAAGAGGAAGGATATTGGGAGATACGTTCGCGACCGGTTGGACGGGGTACAGCGGCGGATTGATGCCTTCCGATGGCAGTTTGCTTACCGTTCTTGGCGGCATAAGAGTCATGCCGGCATCGAGGAGCTGGACTACATTGTTCATCCAGCCGCCAACTCCTATCACCCTCGCCCGTATGCGGGTGCGGTTTGTTTCTTCCAGTCGACGGATTGGCCGGCCGGTCAGTACTGGGATTTTCAACGGGGATGGCGAGATCTGGTGGGCGGTAAATTCAACGTCTACCGCATTCCTGGCGGACATAAAACAACTTTTCAAGAAGACAGAGTGGAGACTTTGGGTGCAGGTTTGAGGCAATGTCTCGAGCGGGCACAACAGAATCCAGCCGCAAAAACTGATGCCCCCGCCATTGTGCGATCCGGAGTTTCAGGCGATGCAACGTCTGCAACAAATCGGCAGGCGTCCGCGACTGTCCGCACGGCCACATTCGATGACTACGAAGGAGTCGCCGCTCTGCACAGTCAATATTTCCCGGAGACCAAGAGCTACACCGAATGGCGCCGCCTTTGGTCTGATAATCCGGTTTACCAGCAACTCCCGAACTGGCCCATTGGGTGGGTATTGCAGAATCATGATCGGCGGATCGTGGGTTACCTTGGCAACGTACCCTTGACGATGGAATTCGGTGGAGAGCACCTACTAACAACTACTTGTTACGCGCTAGTGGTGGATGTGCAATATCGAAACTACTCTCTGCCTTTGCTGAGTTCTTTCTTCGGCCAGAAGAACGTTGCTCTCTTCATTGACACTACCGTGAACGCGAACGCCTGCAAGGCGCATGAGGTTTTCCGGGCGCGTCGTGTGCCGACGGGGAAATGGGACCAATCGGTTTTCTGGATTACCAACCCTCAGGGCTTCTTATCGAGTTGGCTGCGGAACAAAGGCCTGCCATTTTCAAGAACGCTGAGCTATCCCTTGGCGGCGGGACTGCACATTCACCAAATGGCGTCTCAAGCCAAGCTGAAAATGCAGCTGAACGGCCTGCACTTTCAAGTCCACCATAGCTTTGATGATCGCTTCGAGGACTTCTGGCAGCGGTTGAGGTGCAGTCATTCTCACTTGCTTCTGTCTACACGCTCACGCGAAGTGCTGGAGTGGCATTTCAACTATTCTCTGACGGATAACCGTGCCTGGGTCGCCACTCTGTCAAATGCGTCCGGGATTGTGGCTTACGCGATCTTTCACCGGCAGGACAATCCTACCTACCAGCTGAAGCGGATGCGTCTGGTGGATTTTCAGACGGTGAATGGAGATAACAGTTTGCTGGCACCTTTGGCTGCATGGGGTCTGGAACAATGCCGAGCCAACGGCATTCACATGCTGGAAACCATTGGCCTGAGCCCAGAGAAACAGCGAATACTCGACCAGCTTGAGCCTTATAAACGGGTATTGCCCTCCTGGTTGTACTTCTATAAAGCCACCAATCCGAAACTTGCCGCCAAGCTCGAGGACCCTGCGGTTTGGGACCCGACTTGGTTTGATGGTGACGCCAGTCTTTAGATAATGGTGACACATTCCATGGGAAACAACGCTGAGCCGGAAATCAAATTTTTCTCGACCTCTCCTCAATTCAGCATGAACATTCGGGAGAGCTTTGTCCGAAATGTAATTCAAGTCGCACAGTGGAGCGAAGAAGCCAACTGCGAAGGTATTCTGATCTATACCGACAACTCACTACTGGATCCCTGGCTGATCGCACAAATCATTCTGCAGAACACCCGGAGAATATGCCCCCTGGTAGCGGTGCAGCCAGCGTATATGCATCCCTATTCGGTCGCCAAGATGGTGACCTCGCTCGCACATCTCTATGGACGCCGCGTCTACCTAAACATGGTGGCCGGAGGATTCAAGAACGATCTCGTCGCCCTGAACGACACGACGCCGCACGACAAGCGTTACGCACGTCTGGTGGAGTACACCACCATCATTATGGAACTGCTCCGGGATGATAAAGCGGTCAGCTATGCAGGGGAATTTTACGTGGTGGACAAGTTGCGCATGGTGCCAGCCCTACCTCCGGAGCTTTTTCCCGGGGTGCTGGTGTCCGGGTCCTCGGAGGCCGGGATTGCAGCGGCGCGAGTGTTGGGGGCAACCGCGGTGAAATATCCTCAACCGGCGGACTGTGAACCGGCCGACGCCAATGGGGGGTCGGCAATTCGCGTCGGCATTATAGCCCGCCAACAGGACAGCGATGCCTGGCAAACCGCTTTTGAACGCTTCCCAGTCGACCGCAAGGGACAGCTCACCCATCAATTGGCCATGAAGACCTCCGATTCCGTCTGGCATCGCCAGCTTTCCGGGATGGCGAGCGTGGAAAAAGCGAACCACAGTCCCTATTGGCTGCACCCCTTTGAGACCTACAAAACCTTTTGTCCATACCTGGTGGGAAGTTACGAAAGTGTAGCCGGCGAACTTGCCAAGTACGTGAGAAACGGCTATCAAACGGTTATTCTAGATATTCCCCCTACCAAGGAAGAACTAGCACATATTAAGTGCGTGCTCCGGCTAGCCAGCCGAATGGTGACCCGATGAAGCTTTTGCAGGGATGGGTACGTAAGCAAGCCGAGTCCCGTCCTGAAGCACCCGCAATCGTCTTTGACGGTCAGCAGGTCACTTACGCTGAACTGGAAGCGCGGAGCAACCAACTGGCCAGAATTTTGCAATCCAAGGGGTGCAGAAGAGGCGACCGCGTTTGCTTTGCCATTCCCAAATCACCGGCCGCAATCATCGCCCTGCTCGGCATTATGAAGGCCGATTGCTGCCATGTGCCTATCGATACCAGCAGCCCGGTGGCGAGGGTGACTAAGATTCTCGAGTCCAGCGAACCGCGTTTTGTACTTGGAGTCGATGCGGCTGCAAACTTGTTGCGGCAACCGCTTGATTGGGACAAACGGCCCCACAGCCTGGAGATTGGTTGGATGGAGGATTCCTCGGCAGTGGCAGAAGGTTTGCAGGCGGCATTTACGTGGAAGGATCTGTCCGCTTACTCGGATGAGCCGCTGAATTTCCGGAATACGGCCAGCGATCCAGCGCACATTCTGTTTACCTCAGGCTCGACTGGAGAACCCAAGGGCGTGGTCATCACCCATTCGAATGTGATTCATTTTATCGAATGGGCAATTCGCTACTTCGCCATTGACTCCTCCGATCGCTTGTCTTGTCACTCGCCTTTACATTTCGACTTATCCTACTTCGACATTTTTGCCGCATTTGCCTGCGGCGCCGAATTACATCTGGTGCCTCCGGAAGTCAATCTGTTACCGAACAAGATTGCAGAATTCATTCGAGCCTCGCAGCTGACGCAATGGTTTTCGGTGCCTTCTGTCCTAAGCTACATGGCACGATTTGACGTGGTGAAGCACCACGATTTCCCCCATTTGAAACGCCTGCTGTGGTGTGGCGATGTGTTTTCTACTGGTTCGCTAATCTACTGGATGAAGCGGCTGCCTCATGTCAGCTTCACAAATCTCTATGGACCGACCGAGACGACCATCGCGAGCAGCTATTACACCGTCCCTGATTGCCCGGCAAATGACCGTGATCCGGTTCCAATCGGCACCGCCTGTCCAGGAGAGGAACTCCTGGTTCTGGACGACAACTTGCAAACTGTGCCGGTAGGCCAGACTGGAGATCTCTACATTCGTGGCGCGGGCTTGAGTCCTGGATACTGGCGGGACGAATTGAAGACTTCGGCCGCGTTCCTTCGGGGTGACGGCGATCACAGTCAGCGATTGTATCGAACCGGAGATCTGGCCCGCCTGGGTAAGGATGGCTTGGTGTACTTTGTGGGGCGTTCTGATTCACAGATCAAATGCCGCGGCCATCGGGTGGAGCTGGGCGAGATTGAGACCTCCCTGCACAGCCTGAACATGGTGCGGGAAGCCGCGGTCGTGGCGATTACAAGTGAAGTGTTTGAGGGAAATCTTATCTGTTGCGCTTATGCGTCGCTACACCCTGGCCGTGACCTCACTACCCTGCTGCGGAGTCAACTCAGCCAGCTCTTGCCAAATTACATGCTGCCGTCCCGTTGGATGTGTTTGGATCGCCTGCCGATCAACGCCAACGGCAAGGTTGATCGCCCTGCCTTGAAACAACTGTTCCTGAATCAAGAAGCAACCACGCTTGGCCGCAACAAACGCCGGTCTGAGCCAACTTGCAACTCGTCGGTGCCAGATACAACGAGGATGATTTTGGATGATACGACAACAACCGCGGGCGAGTCGCTCGAAGGTGCAGGCCTGCGGGAACCCAGGTCCAGCGCTGCCGCGGGGAGGCTGCCCAGCTGAGCAACTTCTGTATGCGAGAAAACGAACAAAAACGCGTACGAGACCAGGTGGTTTCGTTGTTTTCGTCGGTTCTCCACGTGGATGTGCCTTCCGGTGGAGTAGACCTCTTTGAGGCTGGTATTCTGGATTCCCAGAATCTCGTCGATCTTCTGCTGTCCATCGAGCAACAGTTCGAAATCGAAATCCTCCTTCATGATTTCGAACTGGACAACTTTCGCTGCGTTGACAAGATTACGTCCCTCATTTTGGAGCACCAGGCACCTAAACACGCGTAAATCGTACGTTGCGAATTCGCCGATCAGCGCCGCATGGATCCGAGCACTCGAAAAAAAACACTCCGCTTATTCTCCAATGGTGTCTATATCATCACGTCACGCCATGGAGACCATTTCGGCGCAGCTACCGTCACTTGGGTTTCCCAAGCCTCGTTTAAGCCCCCGCTGCTTATGGCTGCTCTCCGCAGGGATAGCAATGTTTTCCAATGCCTGACACGCAGCCGGGTTGCAGCCATCCACATTGTGAACATTGATCAACAAGCGATCGCACAGAGATTCTTCAGTCCGACTGACGCCGGCGCAGAAACCATCAATGGCCAACCATACTATTCCGGGAAAACCTCGGCTCCAATTTTGCGGGACTTGGGGGCATACGTGGAATGCCGCGTCCGACGCATCGTGGATGACGAAGGTGATCACGCTCTGGTGATCTTGGAGGTTTTGGAGGCGGAATGCTTGACCCCCGTCCAGCCTCTAACCATCCGGGAGTCGCCCTGGGAGTATGGCGGGTAACTCCCTCCATCGCGCTCTAAAGCTTAAAATTGTAAGAGCGATATGACATGTTTTCCGAACACCCCCCGGAATTCCCGACTTCGAATGACCCAGTATTCATTGAAAGAGACTCTCGCATAATGGACTTCTCTCTCGATCCGGACCAACTTACGTACCGCGACGCAGTTATCAAATTCGCGCAAAACGAGCTCAACAATAATGTCATCGGCCGCGATCGCGCCGGTGAGTTCGACCTTGAAGCCTTTCGTAAATGTGCAGAATTCGGTATCCAGGGCCTGCCTATCCCGCCGGAATATGGCGGAAGTGGCGCCGACCCGCTGACCGTAGTGGTCGCCATGGAGGCGCTTGGATACGGCTGCAGAGATAATGGCTTGCTTTTCAGCCTTAATGCACAAATGTGGAGTTTCGAACTGCCTTTACTGGAATTTGGACGAGAAGACCAAAAACAGAAATATCTTCCGCGGCTCTGCCGGGGCGAAATCATAGGCGTGCATGCCATGACGGAACCCGAGGCCGGCTCCGATGCGTTCAGCCTGCGCGCGCACGCCGAAAAGAAAAATGGCTGCTACGTGCTGAACGGCACAAAAATGTTCATCACCAATGCCCCTATCTCCGATGTGGTGCTGGTTTTTGCAACCGTAGATCGATCCAAAGGTATGCAAGGCGTCTCCGCCTTCATCGTGGAAAAGGGCACACCCGGATTTAGTGTCAGCCGGCATTTAGACAAAATGGGGCTCCGTACCTCGCCGATGGGCGAGCTGGTGTTGGAAGACTGCAGAGTTCCTGAAAGCAACCGCCTCGGACCAGAAGGCGCCGGGGTCGCTATCTTCAACTGTTCCATGGAATGGGAGCGCGGCAGCATCCTGGCCAGTTACCTGGGCACCATGGAAAAGCAGTTGGAAACCTGCGTTCGCTATGCTCGCCAGCGAAAGCAGTTCGGGAAACCGATTGGGCGTTTCCAGGCAGTGGCTCACCGCATTGCCAATATGAAAGTGCGTTTGGAGACCGCGCGATGGCTGGTCTATCGCGTAGCTTGGCTGAAGCAGCAAGGAAAACAAGCTGTGGTCGACGCCGCCGTCGCCAAGCTTTACCTCAGTGAAAGCTTCGTGCAGTCCTCGTTGGACGCTGTTCAGGTCCACGGAGGCTACGGGTACATGACCGAGTTTGAACTCGAGCGTGACCTCCGAGATTCCATTTCAGGCACCATTTACTCGGGCACGTCGGAAATTCAGCGCAACATCATCGCGGCCTGGCTTGGTTTGCCAAAATCCGAATAAGCATGAGTGTGGAGACATTTTATTTCGGCCCGGAGTCGCACAGGCTGTTTGCCGCTTTGCATCACAACGGTCAGCCGGCCAGGACCGGAGTGGTTTTTTGTCCACCATTCTGTCAGGAAATGGTTACCACCTACTCTCGTCTGTCGCGATTGAGCAAGCAACTGGAGGCAAACGGGATCGGCGTGATTCGCTTTCATCCGTCCGGGACCGGAGAAAGCGATGGGCGCACCGCCGAATACACGCTCAGTTCTGTGTTGCGAGAAGCGGGGATGGCGACCCAAGTTGCCCGGGAGCGGCTCCAGAGCAGCCGCTTGGGCTACTTTGGACTTCGCTTCGGCGCCGCGGTCGCCGTCCTCGCGGCAGCCGCTCAACCGGTGGATTTTCTTATCTTGTGGTGCCCCATCATAAATCTGCAGCTCTACTTTCGTGAACTCTTACGCCTGCAATTGACCAAAGAAGCCATCCATCAACGGCGGAATCAAATTCGTCGCAGCACCCAGCAAATGATCGGAGAATTGCAGAGCGGCAACAACCTGGACATTTTTGGTTATGAGCTTTCGCCGGAACTGTATCTCGAAATGACCCGTCAATCGACTTGGCCGGAGACTCCGCCAGCGCGCAAGATTCTCTGGTTATCGCGGCCGGACGAGGAAACACGTGCGGTCAGGGTTGTGCAGACATGGAGAAAGGGCGGTGCCGACGTCGATTTCGAAACTATCAACGAACCAATCTTCTGGGAGGATGATAGCTGTTGGGTACCGGAAAAGTTTGCCGCGCGCACCTTAGAGTGGCTGGCCGCTTATGGAGACGCCCGTGCCGCGCACTGAATTGATCACGTTTTCATGCGATGGCTGGCCCATGCATGGCATCGTCCATCTCCCGCAGATGGATGCACACCGTCGCATTGGGGTTATCGTGCTCCAGGGGAACCTCAATTCATCGCCAAAGTTCGGCGCGCACTGGATGTTCCGTCGCGTGAGTGATGCGTTGGCCGAGGCTGGTTTTTACGCGTTCCGGTATGACGATCGCGGAACTTGCGACAGTTCCGGCGATTACGATCTGTCTTTTCGCGATCGCATTGCCGACCTGTGCGCAGCTAGCAGATTCTTCCGTCGCCAATATCATCTGGACGGAGTGATTTTTTGGGGTTTGTGCATGGGAGCGGCGGTGGTGGTGCATGCCAGCGCCCGCCTCAAAGGTTCGGAGCAGCCGGATGGCCTGGTTCTGTGCTCGGTGCTGGCCCATGCGCCGGATGCGTCCCTGCCAGAATTTGGCTATCGCGCAACCACGCTGTCGGCGTTCTTACGCAGCACAAGCACAGGAAATTCCTGGAGCAAGGCCCGGCGACTGCTGACCGATGCTTCGTACCGCCGGAATGCTTACGAATGTGTGCGGGTTCTAGTAGCGGGGTACACACAGCGAAGTCCCGTGCTCCAACAGTTGCAGGCTGACGTCGCCAAGGTCGGAGGTCTGCTGGCCGGCTACGATCGGCCTATGCTGTTGATTTTTGGCGAAAAGGATCCTTTCTGGTTCAGCTTCAAGAAATATGTAAACCCGGACGACAAACTCGGGCTGAGCAAAAAAACCTGCCCGCCAAAAATGGTCGTAATGGAAGATGGCGATCACGTGTTCGCCTCCCGGGAACAGATGCGGGAATTGATCGAATCGACTCTCGCATGGCTGGCAACCCTTTGGTCAGACAAGGGAACAAACTTATCTTACGTGGAGAGTGGGAATGGCCTTTTTGCTAAACCAGCTGTTGAGTGAAAGTGCGCAGCGCGTCCCGAGCCATGACGCTGTGATCGGAGCCGAGGGTAGCCTCACATATGCCCAGTTGGATTCCATTTCCAACCAGATCGCGAACCAGTTACGTCAAGACGGGGTTCGAGCTGGAGACCGAGTGGGAATTTTTCTTCCCAAGTCCACGTACAGTGTCGCGGCGTTGTTCGGCATTCAAAAAGCAGGAGCAGCCTACGTACCAATCGACCCTAACTCACCTTCCCAGCGGGCCGGCTATATCCTGCGTAATTGCGACATCCGCGGTTTGGTCACAAATTCAGAAAAGCTCGCTGTCTTGCCGCCGGATTTCTTCCGTTCCGGGAATGTTCGGTGCCTGTTGCTTACAGATGCTCCCTCCAGAACGGATACGCAGCGCTTTACTACCTGGGAGCAATTGCGGACGCAGTCCAAGGAAAACCCGAACGTCGCCATTACCGACAATGATTTAGCGTACATCCTCTATACTTCGGGTTCAACCGGTGAACCCAAAGGCGTCATGATTTCGCACCTGAATTCTCTGACCTTCGTGAATTGGTGCTTTGATGAGTTCCGCGTGACGTCGTCAGATAGGGTCTCCAGTCACGCTCCTTTCCATTTCGACTTGTCGATTCTCGACCTTTTCTGCACCATCAAAGCTGGGGCAACAATCTGTCTGGTTCCCAACGAGATTCACGCTTTCCCGGTAAAATTAGCAAAGTGGATCAGCGAACAGGCAATCACAATCTGGTACTCGGTCCCTTCGGCCCTGATCCAGTTGGTTGAGCGTGGCCACCTCGAAAACAACGATTACAGCCAATTGAGAACGGTTTTGTTTGCCGGGGAAGTATTCCCCCTCAAATATCTGCGCAAGCTGGTGGAAGCGATTCCGCATCCGGCCTACTACAATTTGTATGGTCCCACGGAAACCAACGTTTGCACCTATTACAAGGTTCAGCGCTCGGATTTGGGCGCAGATCGCCGCGAGCCCGTCCCCATTGGGAAGGCCTGCGCCAATACGGAAGTGATCGCCGTCGATGACCAGGGAACACCAGTTGGCCCTGGGGGCGAAGGAGAGTTATATGTCCGTAGCTCTACGGTTATGAAAGGCTACTGGGCCCGTCCGGACTCTACCGCCAAGGTGGTGCTAACGAATTGGCTGAAGAAAGATGTTCCCGATGTGCTGTACAAGACCGGCGACATTGTGCGACCGATGCCCGATGGCAATTACCAATATGTCGGACGGCGCGACAAAATGATTAAGAGCCGGGGTTATCGCATCGAGCTCGGGGAGATCGAGGCAGCCCTCTACTCTCATCCAGAGGTTGATGAAGCCGCTGCGATTGCGGTCCCTGACGAAAAGATAGGCGCGCGCATCATCGCTTATGTGGTTTGCTCCAACGGGCTGGATCACAAACAACTGCACGCCTATTGCCGCGACCGTTTGCCCGGGTACATGATCCCCGAGAGATTCGAGTTGCGTCAGCGTTTGCCAAAAACATCTACGGGGAAAATCGACAAGACTTCACTTGAAAAAGAGGAGGTCAGATAGGATGCCCGCAGCACCCATGATCGACATGTCGGCGGTGAAGAAATTTATTGTTGACGAACTGCTCTATGGCGATGAACAGGAACTTGGGCCCGAGACTAATTTAATCGAAACCGGTGTAATCGATTCCATGAGCTTGCTTCGCCTGATAGGATTTTTGGAGGAGCGCTTTGGGGTTGAGGTCCCCGATGAGGCTGTGATTCCTGACAATTTCCGTTCCTTAAAGGCGATTGAAGCATTCCTGACGCAATAGAACCCCTAGCAGCGGACCAGCATCACGCCTTGCTGGCACAAGCGTCCAATATTTTGTTTTGCGAGGATCCCTGTAGATCATGGTGACTGAAGTTATCACTGGAAACACTATTACGCCCAACCCGCGCACGCTTCCTTTATATAAGCGTTTGTTATACGGACTGATTTCCGTGGTCTTGGGGATCGCAGTGATACTCGCCATGTGCGAGATCTTGCTGCGGGTTGTACCTCTTGGCCGATTTAAGAGTTCCCCTTTTCGACAATACGATCCGCAGTTGGGATTGTCTCTAGTGCCAAACCTGAAACTCGTGCACAACCGCGGCTGCTTCCAGGGACTGATTGAAACCAATCAATGGGGATTTCGCGACCGTGAGCGCACCTTAGAAAAGCCGCCGGGCGACTTCCGCGTGGCGGTTATTGGCGACTCCATGGTTGAGGCTGTGCACGTCCGCCCGGAGCAAGTCATTAACATACAGATGGAGCAAATTCTTCGACAGAAGGGTTATCGCAATGTCGAAGTTATGGCCTTTGGTATCGGAGGGATCGGTACCACGCAGGAGTGGATTCTCTATCAGCAACGCATCCGTCAGTTTCATCCTGATGTCGTATTGCTTATGTTTTCCGAGAACGACATCATGAACAATTCTTTCACCCTGCAGAATGCGTACTACGGTGTCCACACCTGGTATTGCCCCTATTATGACTTGGCTTCAGACGGATCGCTTACCTTCCGCCCAGTACAGCCCATGTTTCTCCGACCTGTACGGATGTGGCTGGAGAACCATTCCCTCCTGATGTACTACGGAGAGCGCCTTTGGTTCGACGTAGATTATGGCTGGGGCACGTGGCGGGGAATACCGTTGGTGTTCGGCGCCTTCAGTGACGATCCGCCTGACCCGGATTGGCAACAAGCCTGGCAAATCACGGATAAGGTACTGGCTCGCATGAGGGACAGTGTTAATGCCGACGGTGCCAAGTTTATGGTGGTCGTGTGGGCTACACAATTCGATCTTTACCCCAACACCGCGGAACGCGCAAAAACGGAGTTCGGCAGTGTTCCTCCTGGATTCAATCCACCGAAATACAACGAACGGCTGAGGGCCATAGTTCAACGCGAGAACATACCTGCGGCTTTCCTGGCGCCGTACATGCAAAATTATCGCGATACACATAACCTTCAGCCCCCTTACTTCTCGCTGCCTTGCGATCCTCACTACAGCGCGCTGGGGCACCGGGTGAGCGCGGAGGGGATTGTGGACATTCTCGAACGAAATCAATGGCTGCCTTCAGTTGGGCAATCGGCCGCTTCAGTGGGCGCTGAGTAAACCACGCATGCGCATTCTGGGCCTATCCTCGTTTCGTCACGACACATCAGCTGCCTTGCTCGAAGACGGGCAAATTACGGCTGCCATTGAAAACGACAAGCTTGTCCGGACTCGCACGCGAGGCATTCCGGAGGCAGCCATTCGATTTTGCTTCAAAACCGCGGCTGTCAGTTGGGAAACGGTGGATGTGATCGCGGTCGCGACCAACCCGCTAAGAGCATGGCTGCGCAGGTCGGCACTACGTGCGCGGCTTGCCGCAATGGCACCTTTGTCGAGTGCCTATTACGAAGCGAATGAACTGAGTGCTTTGGCCCGCGGATTGAATGACAGGCGAGTGCTGCACAAGCATGCGCGCGGAAGAGAGAACAAAATCGTTAGCTTTGACGAGCATTTGTGCCATGCGGCCAGTGCATTCTTCCCTTCTGGCTTTGAACGCGCCTTGATAGTGGTTCTGGATGAAGATGGGGACGGAAACTCGGGAACGGTGGCACTTGGAGAAAAAGGGGAGTTAAGGGTGCTGCGGAGCGTCCGCTTCCCGCATTCCCTCGCCTGGTTGTACAGTCAGGTGACTGATCTGGCGGGATTCATTCCGCATCAGGAGGAGCACAAGGCGCAATGGCTGAGTTTAGAAGGGGAACCGACATTTAAGCCAGTTTTTCTGAAAATGCTTCGCGCCTCGAGTGCGCCTGAGCCGAAACTCGACTACAGTTATTTCAATCGCGGCCTGGCAAAGCGCCTGGCATTCTCCGATAAGTTCTACCGTGAAACTGGTCTTTCGCCAGACCCGACGAAGCTCAGCGAAGATGAACGCAAAGCGCTGACGCGCAGTATTCAGGATGCCTGTTGCGAGATCATTTGTGATTTAGTAGAACACTTTTGCAAAGCGGAAAAGGTGAGTGAGATTTGCTTTGGGGGAGGACTCTTTCAGAATTCTTTGCTGGTCGCCGCCTTGGAACGCAACCTCGGGTTCGAGCGAGTATTTGTTCCCGCAGCGCCCGGCAACGCAGGTACCGCGCTGGGCGCAGCTTACCTCGGCTGGAAAAAATGCGGCCAAACAATGCAAAATCTCAAGCCCTTCAATGTCTATAGCGGACCGCGATACAGCTCGCAGGAGATCAAGGACGTTTTGGATAATTGCAAAGCACGCTACATCTTGCAAACTACAGAAGAACGCAGAGTTGATGCCGCCGCCGAATTACTTCAGGCGGGCAGGATCATCGGCTGGTTTCAGGGAGCCGCCGAATTCGGTTCGCGGGCATTGGGCAATCGAAGCGTCTTGGCTTCGCCATGGGCTCCTTACGTTAAAGAAAATTTGAATGATTTCATCAAACATCGCGAGTGGTTTCGACCCTTCGCGATCTCAGTGCCGGCGGAGGACTTCCCTCACTATTTTGAAGGCTCACGCCAGTGCCACGTCATGAATTCCCTGGCCTGGGTCCGTTCCGGTATCAATTGCCTGCCCGGGGAATTTCTCTTACCCAACGGCCAGGTCCGTCTGCATATCGTGGACAAGCAAGCCAATCCGCAGTTCTGGCTTTTGTTGAAACGGTTCGGCGAGCACGCACCCGCTCCGATGTTGCTCAACACCTCCTTTAATCTGTTCGGCGAGCCTTTGGTACTCAGTCCGCGCGACGCGGTGCGTAGCTATTTTTGCTCCGGATTGGACGCGTTGATTATTCACAATTTCGTACTGTCAAAAGCTGCAACCCGTTTGGCGTTCTCTGAGGCACGGGTTTCGCAAAGGGCGGGTGCAAAGGTTTGACGCTCCATTTGCGGGAGAGCTCACATTAACGCCGCAGGAGGGATGATTGGATAAGCAGATACAGATGGTGCAACAGATCGTTGATGATATGCTTGCCAAACGGGAGAGCCTACGGGTGCTTGAGGCCGGTTGTGGGTCCCGCAGTTTCATCCAGTTCGGACCAAAAGCCTACCTCGTCGGCATCGACATTTCTGCCGAGCAGTTGCAGAAGAACAATCTGCTGCAGGAGAAAATTCTAGGCGATATTCAGGAGTTCCCGCTCCAAGCGGCGAACTTCGACGTTGTCATCTGTTGGGATGTGCTTGAACACCTGCCACAGCCGGAGATGGCGCTCAACAACTTTTTGCAAACCATAAAACCCGGCGGCATCATCGTCTTGGGCGCCCCCGTCGTGAGTTCCTTGAAGGGACTTGCCACGAAGTACACACCACACTGGTTGCACGTCATGCTGTATCGCAAGGTCATTGGGAATCCTTTGGCAGGCACGCCCGGTTACGGTCCCTTTAAGACATTTCTCAAGTCAGCCATGTCCCCGAAAGGTATTCGGGGGTTTGCTGTCGAGAACCATCTGCGAATCGAGCTTCTTGAGAGCTTCGAGGGTGTTATGCAGCAGACGGTACGGAGAAAGTATCCATTGGTGGACCTGGTTTTCAGAGCGGTAGCGCCGCTGGTTCGCGTTCTCAGCTTCGGAACAGTGACTCCGCACACCACCGACTTTATCGCGGTGCTGCGAAAACCAGCGCCAGATGCTGGCGACCGCCAAGCCGAGCCGGCGTTTGCGGGAACAACCGTTCTCAACACCGCACATTAGAATCGGAAGGATTCGCGGAAAGAAAGCTATGAGTAGAAAAAAGGTTGTCGTTGTCGGGCTTGACGGTCTAGAACCCTCAATCGTCGAGTCATTGCTGGAACGTGGAGACCTCCCCAACTTTGCCAAACTGAGGGCTAGCGGGTACTACGGGAGAATTCAAACTACCTACCCGGCGCAGACGCCAGTCGCATGGTCGACATTTGCTACGGGGACCAATCCCGGAGGTCACGGAATCTTCGACTTTGTTCGCCGCGATCCCAAAACATACCAACCGGATTTTGCGCTCAGCGAATTCCTGCCTCCCAAAAACGTGGTTTCTCCGCCCCGAGTGGTGAGTCTTCGTAAAGGGGTACCGGTTTGGAGGGTGCTGTCGCAAGCGGGCATTCCCAGTGTCGTGCTGCGCTGCCCGTGCACATTTCCGCCGGATACGGACTGCGGGAAAATTCTGGCGGGAGTAGGAGTTCCTGATTTGCGGGGCGGTCAGGGTACCGGTACCTTTTATACTCAGGATCGGACCATCGCGGCCAAGGAACATGAGCAGGTCGTACACCTACAGGACGGCGACCGCTTAAAGACCCATGTCATCGGTCCGCGGAACACCCGGACAAAGCCCATCACGGATATCATTTCCGAACTGAGCGTCCACCTTGATCGCGAACGCCGCGCGTTGATATTCGAAACCAATGGTACTCCCGCCAAAATGGAGGTTGTGGAGCAGCAGTGGAGCCCGTGGGTACGGGTGAAATTCAAGCTGTCCATGCTGCAGTCCTTCGCGGGCCTCGTGCGTTTTTACGTGAAGCAACTGTCGCCGCACGTGGAGTTTTATTGTTCGCCGGTGAATTTTGATCCGGCCGCTCCCCTTTATCCCATCTCCGCGCCCGCTGGTTATGCCCGCGAACTATCCGAAAAAATCGGCTTCTTCTCCACACTGGGAATGGCCGAAGACCACGATGGCCACAACAATGGACGCCTGGACGAAGACGCATATAGCGCGCAATGCGAGGCCGTGTTCCAGGAGCGGGAACAGATGATGTTCTCGGAACTGAGTAACTTCACTGAGGGGTTCTTCTTCACCTTGTTCGATACTCCAGATCGTTTCCAGCACATGTTCTGGCGCTTCATCGACCCGCAACATCCCTGTTACGAGCGCGATTTGGCTGAGCAGTATGGCAGCCGCGTGGCGGATTTGTACCGACGATGCGACCGATTGGTTGGACGTGTACTCGACAAAGTGGATGAAAACACGCTATTGGTTGTCCTGTCTGATCACGGCTTCAATTCCTTCCGTCGTGCCTTCGACACCAACACCTGGCTTTGGCAACAAGGCCTGTTGGCGCTGAAGGATGGCAAGAAACCCCACGAAGAGCGTGGCATTGCTTTCCAATCTGTGGATTGGTCGAAAACCTATGCCTATGCTGTCGGTTTGGGCGGAATCTACCTCAATGCTCGCGGTCGAGAGCAGGGCGGGATCGTAGAGGAGGGGGCCGAAGCCGAACGCGTCCGCAATGCCATCACACGCGGTCTGCCCGCTGCGTTAGACTGCGAACGGCAATCGCCAGCTATTTGTTCGGTCTCGCGGCGCGAGGAGCTTTACAGTGGACCTTATCTCGAGCAGGCGCCTGATCTGCTGGTGAACTTTATGCCCGGTTATCGGGTCTCGTGGCAGTCGGCAGTCGGCGGCTTCGCTGACACCCCCTTTTCGGACAATACGCGACGATGGAGTGGCGACCACATCATTGATCCGGAGTCAGTACCCGGCATGTTGTTTATGAATCGTGCGGTCACCACCGCATCCGCACGTATGGTGGACATGGCTCCCACCATTCTCGAACATCTGCAGGTCGCACAACCTGAATTCATGGAAGGAAAAGCCTTGCTATGAAGATCTGTATCTTGGGACTTGATTGCTGTGCTCCGGAAGTGATTTTCCAGGACGAAAATTTGGTCAACATCCGGAGATTAATGGACAGCGGCGTGTATGGCCGGCTGGAGAGCGTGATCCCTCCGATCACCGTCCCAGCATGGATGTGCATGAGCACCAGCCAGGACCCCGGTTCACTGGGAGTTTACGGTTTTCGCAACCGTTCGGACTATTCCTACGAGAAGCTGGCGTTTGCCAACTCAGCTTCGATCAAGTCCCTGGCTATGTGGGACCACCTGGCAATGGAAGGGAAAAAATCCATTATCGTGGGTGTGCCGCCTAATTTCCCGCCGCGACGCATTAATGGAATCAGCGTCGGCTGTTTCTTGACGCCGGATCCGGTCAAAGACGAATTCACTCATCCCGCCAGTATCAAGGCGAAGATTACCGAGTTGGTGGGGGAATATCCCGTTGATGTTAAGAACTTCCGTACCGATCGCAAGGACTGGTTGCGCGATGAAATATTCCGTATGAGCCGCAAGCAATGGAGTGTGGTTCAGTGGCTCTTGCGGGAACAGGAATGGGACTACTTTCACTATGTCGACATCGGACTCGACCGCGTTCACCATGGTTTTTGGAACTTCTTCGACAAGCAGCACGTGCAGTACGAGCCGGGGAATGCTTACGAGGATGTAATTCCGAATTATTATCGTTGGCTGGATGAACAGATCGGCCATGTCATAGAACACCTGGATGATGATACCGTCCTTCTGGTTGTCTCCGACCATGGAGCACAACGCCTGGATGGCGGCTTTGCCGTCAACCAGTGGCTTATCAATGAAGGCTTACTGGTTCTGAACGAGTACCCGAAGCAAATTGTTCCTTTCGATAAGTTGAACGTAAATTGGGCTAAGACCAAGGTCTGGAGTGAAGGCGGATACTACGCCCGCGTCTTTTTCAATGTTCAAGGCCGGGAACCGCAGGGTGTGATCCCAGCTTCTGAATACGAATCGTTCCGGGATCAGATCAAAACCAAGTTCGAGGCGTTACCAGACGATAAAGGGCGCCCGATGAACTCGTTGGTGTTTAAGCCCGATCAGATCTACCACCAGGTGCGCAACGTGGCCCCGGATCTTGTGGTTCATTTCGGGGGACTTTATTGGCGATCGATCGGTACCGTTGGTTATCCAACGCTCTACGTGCAGGAAAACGATACCGGCCCCGATGCCTGTAATCATGCGCAATTTGGTATGTTCATTCTATCCGCGCCCAACTGCCCGCTAAGTGGCGAATACCAAGGCGCCCGGCTCCTTGACATTGCTCCCACCTTACTGGATCTAGCCGGTTATGCAATTCCTGAGTCCATGCAAGGACGTTCGCTTATCGCCGGATTGGAAAAGAAAAGGCCCGACACCGGTGCGAGTAACGAGCAATCCGAGAAGATCATCCATGATCGTCTGGCGGGATTGGGATACGTCTGATATTCCTCAGAAACGCCATCGAACGCCGTTCTTCCACCAGCCAAAAGACTCTAGCAGCCCGAATCAACGAACTATAGAATAAACCTCAATCCCCCAAGCCGGAAGGTTGAGGTATCGGCGCTTCGAGTCCCCTAACAAAATCCCTTACGCGGTTCAGCATTTCAGTTCACTTGAGGAGCTTTATGAATCCGATGTCGGCCCAGAGCCAATCAATCCGCAAATTCTCGATCCCAGCAATGGTCGCCAATACAGTCGGGAGTCGCCGAGTACCGGCGCTTACCGGAGTAGTGTCTTGCGTGATCCTGCTTTTGTTTTTGTGTCAAAGCATTTGGGCTCAACAGCCGAACATAATCAATACGGTGGCCGGCGGCGGGAGTGTTATTCCCAATGCCAGCGCACCGCTCACTGCTGACGTTCCTGGACCGACTGCGGTGGTTGGAGATAACAGCGGGAACACCTACTTTGCTTCGCCAACAGCCGAATACATTTATAAGCTGAGCAGCACTGGTGTTCTGACGATTTTTGCAGGTCAGGGAATTGGCGGTTTTGCAGGCGACGGCGGACCAGCTACGCAAGCTTTGATTTCCTCTCCTGCCGGGATGGCAATTGATAACGCTGGAAATATCTACCTTTCTGATGCAGTGAGCAACCGCGTGCGCATGATCAACCCCGCGGGCATCATTGAGACCGTTGCCGGGAGTTCCCAACTGTGTATCGTTTCCACCAACAAGTGCGGCGATGGCGGACTGGCCACTTCAGCGAACTTGTATGAGCCCCAGGGTCTGGCAGTGGACAGCTCGGGCAATCTCTATATCGCAGACAGCCTCGATAACCGCATTCGGCAAGTGAATGCCGCAACCGGAATCATCAGCACGGTCGCGGGCAGCGGCAACCAATGTGCCAGTTCCACCAGCGCGTGTGGCGACGGAGCCTCCGCGATAAGTGCCGACTTAAATACCCCCTATGGAGTGGCTGTCGACAGTGCGGGAGATTTATACATCGCTGACACCTACGATCACCGTGTACGCTTCGTGAGCACCAGCGGGACGATTACGGCCTACGCTGGCAGCGGCACTATTTGCAATCCCTCTTACACTGTTTGCGGGGACGGCGGATCACCCACCGCAGCCTTACTGCATTTGCCGAAAGATGTGGTTCTTGACAGCTCCGACGATTTGTATATCGCGGACACGGCCGACCACCGCATTCGCATGGTGAATTCGGCTGCAACCGTCATTTCGACTTTCGCCGGTTTAGTTTGCAACTCTTGTACAACGAACCAGGGCTTTAGCGGAGACGGCGGCTCTCCAACGGCCGCTGAGCTAAACCTTCCGCAATCCCTAGCTCTTAACAATAGCGGCAACCTCGTGATTGCCGATACTGGCAACCAGCGGATTCGAGCAGTCACTGGGGGTGGCTCACCTACGATCAACACAATCGCAGGCGGAAGCACCGCCGGGGACGGTGGCGCGGTTCTGGCAGCGACACTGGCCAAGCCGCTTACAGTGGCGATCGAACCCTCCGGCAACTACTTGATTGCGGATCAGGGTCACAATCGCATCCGGCGGGTAAATGTGAGCACGGGGACGATCACCACGGTGGCGGGTACGGGCATCGAGGGCTACAGTGGTGACGGAGGACCTGCCACACAAGCAACCCTGGATACTCCCTTTGGTGTGGTTGCGGATGCAAACGACAACATCTACATCGCGGACAGTTACAACCTGGTGGTACGCAGGGTAGATGCCGGAACCGGCATAATCACTACCTACGCCGGAAACGGAACGGCGTGCATTCCGCAGATAGGTCCATGCGGCGATGGCGGCCCCGCTACCAGCGGGCAAATGACCCAACCTACGTCGGTTACGGTTGACGGCCCCGGCAATCTATTCATCACTGATTTCTTCGGCCAACGAGTGCGACGGGTCGACGTGGTCACGCAAATCATCACCACAGCGGCCGGCACGGGTTTCGCAGGATTCAGCGGCGACGGCGGACCAGCGACCTCCGCGCACATCAAGTTCCCCTTCGGCATCGCTGCGGATAGCGCCAGCGATTTCTTCATTGGAGATACCGAGAATAGCCGAATTCGCCGGGTGGACGGCAGCAGTGGCATCATCACCACTTATGCGCTGAACGGCTCTTCGGGCTTCAGTGGTGACGGTGGTTTGGCAACGAATGCTGCTATGGGCGATGCCAGCGAGGTGGCTGTGGACCCCTCAGGCAACGTCTACATTGCGGGCGGTGTTTACAACGTAGTGCAGAGAGTGGACTTCGGCACTTCGACCATTGCGACGGTTGCGGGAACCACCCAGAACCCTGCCATCAGTGGCTTCAGCGGAGACGGCGGGCCGGCTACGCAAGCCAGGCTTAATAACGCGGGACTGGCAGTGGATGGCGCCGGCGATCTGTACATTGCGGATACTGGAAATAACCGGGTTCGCTATGTGTTGTTAGCGCCTACTGCGACTATCGCTCCGGCAAGCCGGCATCTGCAATTTCCAGCCACGGCGCTGAACACCACGAGTGCGCCGCTCACGGTCACGCTGACAAACAGCGGCTCCGAGGATCTGACAATCCCTACAAACGGGATCACTACCAACAGCGAGTTTGCCCAGACCAATAACTGTGGTGCATTCCTGGCTCCGCTGCAGAAATGCAGCATTAATGTGACCTTCACTCCAACCCAGGATGGTCCGGCGAGCGGCGTGCTGACAATCAATGACAATGCCGGTGGTTCCCAGACCGTCGCTCTCAATGGAGTCGGTCCAAACTTTACGATTACCGCGAATCCAACAACGGTGACATCCTCAGTTCAGCAGGCCGGAACGACTACCGTTACCATCACGCCGAGCACCGGCTTTAGTCAGGCGGTAACACCGTCCTGCACTGGCCTTCCAAAAGGCGCCAAGTGTGGATTTGCACCGAACCCGATTACGCCTGATGGCGTCGATCCGGCCAATGCAACTCTGACGATCTCGGTCTCAAGTACAACTCCAACTGGATCCTTTAACGTTACAGTCCGGGGAACGAGCCCAAATATAAGTCATACGACGCCCATCACGTTAACGGTTCAGTAGAGCTGTTTCCGCCGTATACGGCAGCCATACTCGGTGTGGGAAAGGTTCTTCCGCTCTCGATTTGGCTGCCTGTCTCTTTTATGAGCTGCCTGGTTTCAGAATCGGTTTCCGGTGTGCAGTTGGAAACCGTGCCGGAGATCTGAATCACTGGCCTCGGTCAAACTTTCAAGCCACACGCAACGTGAACATCCTCGGCATCAGCGGGCTGGATAACTCGGTCACCTTCAAGCGAGCGCACTGGCCTGCGCTGGATGAAAGGGAGTACCGCATTGCGCAAGGCCATGACTCGGCGGCAGCCCTGGTCGTGGACGGCAGAATCGTTGCGGCAGCCGCGCAGGAGCGCTTCAGCCGAAGAAAGCATACCGGCGAGTTCCCGATTGATGCCATTCGCTATTGCGTCGCGCAAGCCGGGTTAAGCATCGATGATATTGACGAAATCGCCCGCGGTTTCGACTACCTTCCTTTCCGCCAGTTGCATGCCATCGATCCCGTATCGGCCAGCCTGTACGAAGAGGTTTTTTCACCGACGGCTTTGGAAAAACAGGTGTTGCAGCAGCTTCCCGGATTCTCCGTAGAACGGGTGCAGCATGTGCCTCATCACCTGGCGCACGCTGCAAGTGCCGCATTCACTTCCGCATGGGATGAATGCCTGGTAGTGGTGAACGACGCCATGGGCGAGGTGCAGGCTATCACCGTGTTTCATTTCGCAAATGGCAAGTTCAAGAAGCTACGCGAGCTGTCGGCCAACGACTCGATTGGACTCCTTTACTCGCTGGTCACCTTACATCTTGGGTTTGACTTTAATGCCGATGAATACAAGATCATGGGACTCGCTCCCTACGGAGACCCCAATCGTTTTCGATCCTTTTTCGAAAAGACCGTTGAATTGCACCCGGACGGTTCGATTCACATTCCCATCCTGCGGATGAACCGCTCGCGTGATGATCGTGAAATTTATCGAGTGACCCGGGATTATCTGGAAACAAATCTGATGCGCAGTCGCCAACCGGATGGCGAGATCACACCCGAACACAAGGATCTGGCGGCCGCACTGCAGGAATGCCTGAATCGCACCGTGCTGCATATTTGCGGCCGCTTTGCTGAACAAACCAAGCTTCGCCGCGTGGCGCTTGCCGGGGGAGTGGCGCTCAACTGTACGGCCAATGGAAAGTTGGTCGAGAGCGGCCTTTTCGATGAGGTTTATGTACAACCGGTCGCCGGAGATGATGGAACGGCGTTGGGCGCAGCTCTGTACCGCGCATCTCTGTCAGGGCAGGTGTGTAATCGCCGGATGCCCGTGCCAAGCATAGGACCTTCGTACCAGGGGCCGCGCATTGATGCCGCTATTCAGAGCTATAGGGATCGCGTCCAGATAAGACGCTTGCATTCGCTGACAGCGGCCTGCACAGAAGCAGCCCGGTTGATTGCTGAGGGCCGCGTGATCGCCTGGTATCGCGGGCGGATGGAGTTCGGCCCGCGGGCTCTGGGAAACCGCAGCATACTGGCCGATCCCAGCAATCCGGGCATGCGCGACCGAATCAATGCCATGGTTAAGAAGCGTGAGGCATTTCGGCCATTTGCCCCAGCATGTTCCGTAGAGCAGGCGCACCTCTGGTTTAAGGTTCCTCCCGGTACGCACTTGCCTTACATGATCACCGTGGTGGATGTTCGCCCGGAACATCGCGCCTCGTTGCCAGCCGTGACTCATGTCGACGGCTCGGCACGTTTACAGACTGTCTGCAAAGAAGACAATCCCGAATTTCATGAACTGTTGCGTGCGGTTGGGAAAACCACGGGGCGCGAGATCGTCCTGAACACAAGCTTCAACATCAAGGGCCAGCCGATCGTGAACACGCCGGAAGAAGCTATCGAGACGTTTCTGGGAACAGGCATCGACTACTTGTTCCTGGAGAATTGGCTTCTGAGCCGTCAGCACGACCCGGTGTCCCTCTCTGGCTAAGTCGGAACCTTTGCGCGGTTCTCTCGCGACAAACAAGTACGCTTATTGTTTTCAGTCGTTTACAATATTACGACCCGGCCAAGCGGGTACGGCAAAGGCAAGAGACTATAGACGTTCTTCTCCTGCCTAAAGTGCAAAGAAGCTGTTAATGTAGGGTTCATTGCGCGGGCGTGGAGTTGGATCGAGGTTTTGGCGTAGTCCCCTAATCGCCGCTTTGAGTCCCGTAGAGCAATCGAAAAACCTGGCCCGATTCCCCGTTCAGTTGGTGGTCGCAGTCGGTAAGGAGGATGCATGAGGTTCTTGCGAAATACTGCGCGTAATTTCGGAGTTGCCGGCGAACTATTCTCATTTTTCTGGGGCAACAAGCGTTGGTGGCTGGTGCCCATGATCGTGGTGCTGTTTCTGCTTGGAGCTCTGATCGTGTTGGCCCAGAGTTCCGCGATCGCACCATTCATCTATACGTTGTTCTAGGAGCCGAGATGTTGGATCTCTTAAAGCGCGCCTGGCAGGGTTGGAAAAAGATCGCCCATAAGATCGGAAACTTCCAGGCGCGGGTGCTGTTGACCGTTTTTTATGGTGTGTTGGTCCTGCCCTTCGGGTTGGCCGCGCGCTTTTTCTCAGACCCTCTGCGCATCAAGAAGAAGCCAGCTCAATGGCTTCCACATCCCGACGAGGCCTACGATCTGGAGTGGGCCAGGAAGCAATAACTGTGGATATTCTTGGAATCTCCTGCTACTACCACGATGCTGCCGCGGTCTTGCTGCGAGATGGCGGGGTTGTTGCCGCGGCGGAAGAAGAACGCTTTTCGCGCATCAAGCATGATTACGGCTTTCCCAAGAATGCGATCAACTTCTGCCTGGAGCAGGCCGGAGTGCGCGGGCCAGACCTGGACTACGTAGTATTTTTCGAGAAGCCCTTCCGCAAGCTGGATCGCATTCTGATGACCGCGCTGCAGACTTACCCGCAATCCTGGAAGGTCTTTCGTGAATCGATGATCTCCTGGATGCTGGACAAAATGTGGGTCGCGACCACGCTGCAGGACCAGCTCGGGATTTCCAAGGACAAGGTGCTGTTCTCCGAGCATCACTTGTCGCATGCTGCCAGCGCCTTCCTGTGCTCGCCCTTTGACGAGGCAGCCATCCTGACCGTAGACGGTGTCGGCGAGTGGGTCACCGCCACTTACGGCGTCGGCCGCGGCAATGAGATCAAGCTGCATAAGCAGATCGAATTTCCACATTCTATTGGCTTGCTTTATAGCGCCTTTACTGCATTTCTCGGCTTTGAGGTCAACGAGGGCGAATACAAAGTCATGGGCATGGCCCCCTACGGCGAACCTCGTTATGTGGATAAGGTTTGGAAGCTCATCCATCAGAACGCAGACGGCTCGTTCGCGCTCGACATGGACTACTTCTCGTTCCACCACTCGACGGATCGCACGTTTAACAAGAAGTTCGAGTCGTTGTTTGGAGACCCTCGGCCGACGAAGTTGAACTTCTTCACCGAGAGCACAGGATTTCCCAAGTACTTCGGCGCTCCACCTTCGAACTATAAGGAACTGTGCAAGCTCAACCAGCATTACGCTGACATTGCATCCAGCATTCAGAAGGTGACAGAAGAAGTACTGCTGGGGATGGCGCGCAATGTGCAGAAGCAAACCGGGCTGAAGCGACTGTGCATCGCCGGCGGAGTCGGACTGAACAGCGTAGCCAACTCACGCATTCTCCGCGAGACCGATTTCGATGAACTGTATGTCCAGCCGGCGGCCGGCGATGGTGGTGGCGCTCTGGGTGCTGCGCTTTGGGCCTACAACACGCTTCTGGGTAAACCTCGCAATTTCACCATGAAGCATGCCTACTGGGGCCGGGCCAATTCCGAAGCCGAGATTTCCGATTTCCTCACCCAGAACAACATCCCCTTCCGCAAGCTGAACAGTGAAGATGAACTGGTAGACACGGTGGTCGATCATCTGATGAAAGCTAAGGTGGTCGGCTGGTCGCAGGGACGTTTTGAATGGGGTCCGCGAGCTCTGGGCAGCCGCAGTATCATCGCTGATCCGCGAAATCCAGAGATGAAGGACATCGTGAACGCGAAGATTAAGTTTCGCGAACCCTATCGTCCTTTCGC
>DASPSE010000208.1:0-17637 GCA_035624085.1 Terriglobales bacterium | reverse complement strand
TTGCCCAGAACTTCGTCTTTATTCTCCATCTCCGAAAGCTTGCGGCTCACTTCTTCACCCAGCCGAATCACATCGTCGAGCGTCGGCCCATACTTGCGCTTCAGGCGATCCAGCAGCGCCAAACGATCCTCCACTTCCGCCAAGTGCTCCGGCGACGCCTGAATTCCTCCGGCATAGTCTCGCAGCGTCACCCCTACGTCTTCCACGCTAATGCGAGCCGAATCAATCGCCGCCAGCGCTTCCTGAAATTTCGGCTCGTAGCGAGTCAGTTCCTCGATATGTTTTTGCGCCGCCCGCAACGAAAAAGAGGTCGAAGCCGGACCTTCGTAAAGCAAATCGAACGCATTCATGGCAGAGCTGTAGATTTTCTCCGCGTTCGCGAGCACGCACTTCTCCGCCTCTAACCGTTCGTCTTCCCCCGGCTGCAGCTTCGCATCCTCGATCTCTCGCCTCTGAAATGTCCACAAATCGAGTAGCCGCAGCCGATCCTGCTCGTCGCGCTGCAGCTCTTCAATCCTTCTCCCAATTTCCTTCCAGCGCACAAAAGCGTCGCTCGTCGCCTCAAGCTGCGTTTCTGCGTAGGCATCCAGCAGCTCCAGTCTCGCCGCTGCGTCGAATGAAACCAGCGATTCATTCTGCGCATGAATGGTAGCCAAGTTAGGCGCCAGTTGCCGCAGCACGGCAACCGTAGCCGGCTGATTATTGACGAAAACCCGTCCCTTGCCGCCCAGGGCGATCTCCCGCCGCAGAATCAGCGACTCCTCTTCAGCATCGATTCCGTTCTCTTCCAGAATCCGCGCTACAGTCTTCCCCGCTCGTCCGTCCATTTCGAAAACAGCCGAAACTACTGCCCGCTCTGCTCCGCTGCGAATTACGTCTGTGGAGGCTTTCTCGCCCAAAAGAAGTGCGAGAGCGTCAATCAGGATGGACTTTCCGGCTCCGGTTTCGCCGGTTAACAGGTTCAGCCCTGAGGCAAACTCCACCGCCACGTTGTCGATAACGGCATAGTTTTCGAGCCGCAGTTCGGCGAGCACCGGCTGTCCTGAGATGAAGGAGTTGAGCGCAGCATAGCACGAAAACCAGTTCCCGGTTGCCGCTTTGCCTGCAGCAAAATGCTGTTAATCCACAGGGTGCGTGTTCACTGCAACCCACAAGCCTTCGTTATAATCCAACCCATAGGTATTCACCTGACCAAATGTATTTCTCTTTATTGATGGCAGTCCTTATCGGCGGCGAAATCGTCGAGTTAGTGGCGGAGACTGGCGCCGTCGCCAAGGTCGTGCTTCTGATTCTGCTGATTTTCAGCGTGATCTCCTGGGCCATCATCCTTGCCAAGTGGAGCTTGTTGCGCCGGGCGCGGGTTCAGAGTGGCCGTTTTCTGCGGGCGTTTCGTAAAGCCCAGCGCCTCACCGACATGGCGGCTGTCGCCGACCAGTTCAAACCCAGCCCTTTGGTCGCCGTGTTCGAGGGAGGCTTCGAGGAATACCGCCGTCAGGGCGCGGTTTCCAGCGGAGTAGTGAAGAATCCTGTGGCAATCCAGCGCGCCATGCAGATTGCTTCCTCGGAGGAATTGACCCGCTTTGAACGCAATTTGCCCTGGCTGGCCATCACCGGGGCTGTCACTCCCTTCGTTGGCCTTTTCGGTACGGTGTGGGGAATCATCGACGCATTCCACGGCCTCGGCACTGCGGGTGCAGCCACCTTGCGCGCGGTCGCGCCCGGAATTTCTGAGGCGCTAATCACCACCGCCGCCGGTCTGGCCGCTGCTATCCCCGCCGTCATCGCTTACAACCTCATTGGCAGCTCCATCCGAGAGTTCGCCGCGCGCGGCGACGACTTCTCTCTGGAAATGCTGAACGCAGTCGAGCGCTTGCAGCCGCAACCGACGTACCGCTCGGCTGAAGCTCCGGAGGTGAGGCGGTAATGGCCTTTACGGCTGCCAACGGGCGCACGCAAACTTCTCTCGCAGATATCAACATCACGCCGCTAGTGGATGTCGTCCTCGTGCTGCTGATCATTTTCATGGTCACGGCCCCAGTCCTGCAATCCGGAATTGAAGTTAATGTGCCGAAAACCCGGACCGTCAAGGAGATCACGGAAGAACGTCTGGTCATAAGTATTGACAAGCAACAGCGAGTCTTTCTCGGCAATGATCCCATCAATATCAATGAGATTGCGTCACAGCTAAAGCAGAAGATTCGCGACCCGCAGCATCAATCGATTTTTATTCGTGCTGATGAGGACGTGCCCTTCGGCGCTTTCGCCACCGTGATGGACGCAGTCAAACAATCGGGCATCAAGAACGTCAGTATCGTGACCCAACCCCTGGCAAGCCATGGCAGTCAACGCTGAAATTTTCTTCGAGCATGAGCGCTGGGGCCGCAATTTAGCCTGGTCGCTGGCGCTGCACGCCGCCTTTACCGCAGGAATTTTTCTCTTCGCGTATTTCGCCGGCGGCGGCCGTGGCGGAGCCTGGGGAGCAGGCGGCGCGGGAGACGCACTCGGGGTAACCCTGGTCAGCACAATTCCCCTCCCCGCAGATCTCACTCCGACGCAGAACATTGTTGCGAATGAGTCCAAGGGCCTGAGCCAGTCGCTTCCCAAACCGAAAGAGGAAGAAGCGGAAGCCATCCCCATCCCCGGCAAGAATGCCAAGCAAAAGCCCAAGCCCAAAACCAGCGCCACGCAGCGTAAGCCCGAAAACGAACCCGTAGAGGAGGCCGAGAACGTTGTTCCCTTCGGAGAAGGTGGACCCGTCAGCGGACCCTACGGCATCTTCAATGCTGGCGGCGCAAAAGGCGGCTTCGGATTCACCGGCGGCGGAGGTGACTTCGGCTCACACTATGCCTGGTATGTTCGCGTCGTGCAGCAGAAGGTTTCCGAGAACTGGTTGAAATACGAAGTGGATCCACGCATCACCGAAGCACGCCGCGTTTACCTGACCTTTGATATCACGCGTGACGGTCGGCCGGCCAACGTACAAATTGAGCAATCCAGTGGTGTGCCGTCATTGGATCAGTCCGCCGTCCGGGCACTGCAGCGTATCGACACTTTCGGTCCACTTCCGTCCGACTACGCCGGCAACAAGGTTTCTGTGGAGTTTTGGTTCGACTATAAGAGATGAGTGAGCATGAAGTTTTCGATTTGTCATTCCGAGCGGGCTTCAGCCCCGAGGAATCTGCTGTTGCACGGAGTCCAACTGCAGATCGCTCGCTACGCTCGCGATGACCAACAATCCGATATGGTAAGAGAAGGGACAAGTTTACGTTGAATTTCCAAAGAACACTTGGCTGTGTAATTTTCAGAGGTGTGCACCGCGCCCTGTTACCCCTTTTCATCGCAATTCTCGCCTTTCTGCTTCCCGCCTCTGCCCAGGACTGGATCAAAACCGGCACTGGGCTCGGCGTAGAGAAAATCCGCCTTGCCGTCGCGGATTTCAAGCCCTCGACGCAGGATCCCAAGAATGGCGATCTGCTCAACGTCTTCGACGGCACCTTATGGAACGACCTGGACAACGCCGGCATTTTCGACATGGTTTCGAAGAGCTTCTATCCGCTCGCCGTTCCCGCAAATCCGGCAGATGTGAAATTCGAAGCTTGGAATACCCAGCCGCCAAATGCCGCCATGCTGGCCTTCGGCAATCTCGGCGTTAGCGGCAATGGGATGACCGTTCAAGGCTGGCTCTACGATGTGAAAAACATCGCCTCGCCACAAGTTCTGGGCAAGCAGTACACCGACGCAGCCACGGCGGACGCCGCCCGCATCATCGCTCACAGATTCGCCGATGAAATCATCTTCCGCCTGGGCGGCGGCATTCCCGGCATAGCCGAATCCCAGATCTACTTCGTGAGCAACCGCACCGGACACAAAGAAATCTGGGTGATGGACTACGACGGCGCAAACCAGCATCAGATCACGCATCTGAACTCCATCTCATTGTCCCCGCGAATCTCCCCTGACGGTTCCCGGCTCGCTTTCAGTTCGCTTACAAAATCAGGCTGGGAGATCCTCATGTATTCCACAGATTTGAACCGCCTGCTTTCCTTTGCGCGCTTTGCCGGGACCAATCTTTCGCCGGCATGGTCGCCGGATGGCGCCAAACTGGCCTTTTCTTCATCTCAATCTAGTGGGACAGGAATCGTCGTTACGGATCAGTCGGGAGCGAATATGAAACGCCTTACCAGTTCCAAGATGCCGGACGTCTCTCCGGTGTGGAATCCCAAGACCGGAGCCCAGATCGCCTGGGTCAGTGGCCGAACCGGTTTGCCGCAGATTTACACTATGGAAAGCGACGGCACCAATGTTCAGAGAATCACGGACCAGGGTTACGCGGTGTCTCCGGCGTGGTCTCCCAACGGGCAATTCCTGCTGTTTTCCTGGATTCGCCACTATGGACCAGGCGTGCTGGGCGGTGAGGACATCTATATCATGGATATCGCCAGCAAGCAGTTTGTTCAATTGACGCACGACGGCGGCCGCAACGATTTCCCCTCCTGGTCGCCCGACGGACGCCACATCGCCTTTCAGTCCAGCCGTTCCGGCAGTGAGCAAATCTGGACTATGTTGGCCGACGGTACCAATCCTAGGCAGTTAACCGCCGCGGGAGGGAACACCCAGCCAAATTGGAGCTGGAAGTAGTACATTAGAAGCTATCTCATAAATGGTTTTGGGTACGGCACGGCTTTCAGAGCCCGCCCTGAGCGGAGCCGAAGGGTGCCGTTAAGGCCCAGAAAAAAGACGTGGGCTTTAGCCCTTGAGGGAATGCACACTTTTACTCTTTCGGTCCATTATGAGATGGCTTCTAGTCTGAAATCGATTTCGTCTGGCGTTGTCTTTCGGTTACTCAGGTCGTAGTATGCGGAGTTAAGTTCCGCTCGATTTTGAAGCGCGCGCCTTACGCAGCGGCGCAATAATTTTGCACGGAGGAAAGCAAGTGAAGCAGCAACGACTGAAGTGGATCACGCTGATATTTACGTTAGGCGCCATCGTGTTCCTCGGCGCTTGCCACAAGAAAGCCGCACCACCCCCACCGCCGCCGCCGCCACCACCACCGCCGGCCCCGACGGCTTCGCTCACGGCCAGTCCCAACACCATTCAAAAGGGACAATCTACGACCTTGAGTTGGGAGACCAGCAATGCCACCGACGTCAGCATTGACGGAATCGGAGCTGTGCAACCCAGTGGGTCACAGCAAGTGACGCCTGCTGATTCCACCACCTACACCCTGACGGCAAAAGGCGCGGGAGGCACCCAGACGGCCACGGCGCGAGTTACCGTGACTGCGCCACCTCCGCCGCCACCGCCTCCGCCCTCGCCCAGCGATGAGGAACTGTTTGCGCAGAACGTGAAGGACATCTACTTCGACTATGACAAGTCGGATATTCGTCCTGACCAGCAAAGCGCGATGCAGGGGGATATTGCCTTCCTCAGCCAGCATCCCAACATCCACTTCACGATCGAGGGACACTGCGATGAGCGCGGGTCCACCGAGTACAACCTGGCCTTGGGTGATAGGCGCGCCAACGCGGTGAGGGACGCCTTGGTTCAGGGCGGCGTCAGCGCGAGCAACATTAAGACGATCAGCTACGGCAAGGAGAAACCCTTCTGCACCGAGCACGATGAGTCGTGCTGGCAGCAGAACCGCCGCGGCTACTTCGTCTATCAGAAGTAGGTCACCGAGGTGCGGGGTTAGCCTACTCCGCACCTCCAGTTTTGTCCCGTTGTTGTTCCGCGCGTTGGCTTTCAGTGCACTGCTGGCCGGTTCCGACGGTGTTTCGCCGGCGGCAAGACAATTGCGTCTTGAAAGCGTTATCCTGCAAAGTAGAGGTTTTGAACTGTGGGGCCTCCAGCCTTTTATAGTCTGACCTTTGTTTCCAAATGGAAAACGCCATGAAAACCTTGCGATATCTGAGCATACTGACATTGTTCACGATCTTGTCGGTGAGCACTCCCTCAGCCTGGGGCGTAAGTAAAGAAATGATTCAACTGCAGACGCAAGTGCAGGCCCTGCAGGATCAAATGACGCACATGCAGCAGTTTTTTGACGAACGCATGGGCGTCATGAAGAACCTGATGGATCAGAACACCGATAGCATGAATAAAGTGACAGCCGCCATCACCGCCCTGCAGACCGGCCTTGACAAGCTGCAAACCGACAGCAGCGGCCGCGTCGATCAACTCTCTGGGCAAATCCAGGCTCTCAACGACTCCCTCGACGAGTTGAAGGCTCGCCTCGCCAAGGTCAGCAAGCAACTCGACGATGTGCAGGCTGCCCAGCAAAACCAGGCCGCTGCCGCGGCCGCCCAGCAGGCGCAGCAACAAGCTTTGGCGCAAGCTCCTCCGCCGGACGTGCTCTACAACAACGCTCTCCGCGACTACAACGCCGGCAAGAACGATCTGGCCAAGCAGGAGTTCTCCGACTACGTCCGGTTTTATCCCACGACCGACCTGGCGGGGAATTCGTTTTTCTATCTGGCGGAAATCGATTTCAAGCAGGGCGACTACCAGGGAGCCATCAAGAACTACGATCAGGTGCTGCAGAATTTCCCCACCGGTAACAAAGCTCCTTCGTCAGACCTCAAGAAGGGCCTCGCTCTCATCGAACTGGGACAGAAAGACGACGGAATTGCGGAACTGCGTCACGTAATCCAGCGCTACCCGCGCAGCAACGAAGCCCTGCAGGCGCGTGAAAAGCTCCGCAAGATGGGCGTCACAACAGCCAGAGGGTAATAGATGTTGCAACAGCGACGGAGCATGCCCTGTCTTTCCGAAGCCCCAAGCGAAGTCGGAGGGTCTGTTCCAGTCTTGCTATGCGCCGCGGCGATGCGGTGGATGCCTCTTCGCGGGATGCGCTTTATGGCGATGGGCAGCATGGTGCCGCGGTTTTGCAGCGTTCACATTCACGGCACAGATCAACAGCAGTAACACAATCGCGAACCAGCGTTTCATGGAAACCTCAGTCGCCCCTCCGTCGGGTTTCCTTTTTATATACACCAGAATCACTCACTTGTGTCGAAAACTTTCGCGCTTGTCCTGCTACCGGATTATCCGTCACCACGTCGATACATCTGTAAACGGTCCTCAAGGTATAATCCCGTGGTCCGTCCCACCCTTGGAGAAAATCCATGCGCACTTTTTCCATTCGCCTGAGTCTCGTGCTTCTGCTGGCCGTCAGCCTTGCTGCAGTCGACGACAAGCCCACTTCTAGCACGCCGCCGAGTCCGCCTGGCACTCCTGTCCGCGAAGTCACTGACACGTATTTCGGCACGAAGGTCAACGACCCTTATCGCTGGCTGGAGGATTTGAAAAGCCCCGAAGTCTCCGCGTGGATGAAGGCACAGAACGATTACACGCGCGCGGTGCTCGATCAGATTCCCGGCCGCGACAAGCTGCGGGCCCGCATCGCTCAATTGGACAATGCCGGAGTCCAGGTGAATTTTCTGCAATCTTTCGGAGGGCGCCTGTTTTACCTGAAGCGCACACCGGGCGATGACAACCGCAAGCTCTACGTTCGCGATGGCGCCAGCGGTTCCGAACGGCTGCTGATTGATCCCGAGACGCTTACCGCTAACGGCGTTCACTATTCGATTGATTATTACCAGGCATCCCCGGATGGCAAACTCGTGGCCATCGGCATTTCACCTGGCGGATCGGAAAACAGCGTGCTGCGGGTTCTCAACGTTGATTCTGGCCAGGATCTGGGTGACCGTATCGACCGCGCCCAGTTCGGGGCTGTGTTCTGGCTCCCCGACAATCATTCTTTTTTCTATAATCGCCTGCAAAAGCTGGGTCCCAACGATCCGAGAACCAGCTATTACCTCAACAGCCGCGATTACATCCACCATTTGGGAGATGATCCCGACAAGGATGTTCCGGTCTTCGGCAACGGTCTGCAGTCTGCGGTGTCGATGACCGAAACTGACTTCCCATTTATCGCGCTTCCGCCAAATTCCCAGTACGCATTCGGAGTCGTCGCCCACGGCGTGCAGAATGAGACCACGATTTATGTGGCTCGCTTCGAGGAGATACACGACGCAAACATCCCCTGGCGCAAGCTCGTCGATATTCCCGACGACGTTACCGGCTTCGATCTCCACGGTGACCAGGGCTATTTTCTTTCGCATCACGACGCCTCCCGCTACAAAGTGCTGCGCTTCAACCTGCGCACCGGAGAACTTTCCCATGCCGAAGTTGTCATTCCACCATCAGAAGCAGTAGTCACCAACATCGCCGCCGCGGAGGACGCCTTATACGTGCAAAAACTGGATGGAGGACTTGGGCGCTTGTGGCGTCTGCCCTATGACGGCGGTGCGCCTATTGAAGTTCGACTGCCGTTCGACGGCGCGATACAAGAACTGTTCACCAGCCCTCTCGAAGCAGGCGCATTCGTCCGCCTCGCCGGCTGGACGCATTCGCCAGTGTTCTATCACTATGATCCGAACAGCAATACACTGGCGGACACAAAGATTATTCCTCCGTCACCCGTGGACTTTTCGGCGATCACGTCTGAAGAGGTCAAAGCTAAGGCTTCCGACGGCACACTGGTACCGCTTTCCATCATTCATCAGCGCGACCTCAAACTGGACGGCTCTCATCCCACTTTGCTGCACGGCTACGGCTCCTACGGCATCACCTACGATCCCGCGTTCGATCCAACTTCGCTGGCATGGCTTGGGCGTGGCGGCGTGGTCGCAGTCGCGCACGTCCGTGGTGGTGGAGAGTACGGGGAGGATTGGCACAACGCAGGACGTAAAGCGACCAAGATGAACACGGTCACCGACTTCATCGCCTGCGCTCAATATCTGATCGAGCACCGCTACACCTCGCCACAGCATTTGGCCGGAGAAGGCACCAGCGCCGGCGGGATCACCATTGGCGGCGCCATCACCACACGTCCTGATCTTTTTGCCGCCGCGCTCGACAACGTCGGCGACTCCGACACTCTGCGCGCTGAATTGGAGATCAGCGGGCCAGCCAACATCCCGGAGTTCGGCACGGTGAAAAACGAAGACGAATTCCATAGTCTGCTGGCCTTCAGCGCTTACCACCACATAAAAGATCACACGGCATATCCGGCAGTTCTGTTCACTACAGGCGTGAATGATCCGCGAGTCGATCCCTGGCAAATGAGCAAGATGACCGCCCGGCTTCAGGCCGCCACCACCAGCGGCAAGCCTGTGCTCCTGCGTGTCGATTACGACGCCGGACACGGCGGCATCGGCGCCACGAAAACGCAGCACACCAACTTGCTCACCGATCAGTTTTCATTCTTGTTGTGGCAATTGGGCGATCCGGATTTTCAAGAAAAGTCGGCGATGGCGGAAAAAGGCGGCACCAAGAAGTAATTGTCATCCTGAGCGGAGCAGCTGGTTTCGCTTGCGAAAACAGCTGCGGAGTCGAAGGATCTCGCCATTACCAGGAGTCTTCCGCAACGGCGAGAGCGGCTACCGCAGCTCTTCCATCACCTGCTCGAGCACTTCTCTTCCCGGACGCACGACCGACTCCGGCAACGTCGCCAAAGGCTCTTCGGTAACGTTCAGCACGTCCATGAACGTCGGCGCCTGCGGATTCACGTAGAACACGCCGGTCAGAACTTCGCCTTTCTCCCGCGCCTCATGCAGACGCGTAATTGCCCGGACGCGGTCCGTGGGATCGTAGTCTTCCTCAATCTTGTGCAGTTGCAGCCGCGAGCCATCGTGCATCATCACCTGAACCGTCGCGCCCGCATCGTAGTCCACATCAATTTCCTCAAACGCGGGAATGAAATTGATGTCCTGAATCGGCTCTTCGTGGTCCTTCATGTACTTGTACGATTTCGTCGACCCTTCGTGATCATTGAACGTCACGCACGGTGAAACCACATCCAGCATCACCGTGCCGCGATGCGCAATCGCAGCCTTCAACATGCTCAGCAGCTGTTTCTTGTCGCCGGAAAATGAGCGCCCCACGAACGTCGCGCCCAGCTCAATCGCCATGGCGCACGTGTCAATCGGTGGAAGTTCATTGATCACGCCGGTCTTCAGCTTCGATCCCAGATCGGCCGTCGCTGAGAACTGACCCTTCGTCAGGCCGTACACGCCGTTGTCCTCGATGATATAAATCACCGGCAGATTGCGCCGCATGAGGTGAACAAACTGACCGATGCCGATCGAGGCCGTGTCGCCATCTCCGCTAACACCCAACGCAATCAGCTTGTGATTGGCCAGAACTGCGCCAGTAGTCACGGACGGCATCCGGCCATGCACCGCGTTAAAGCTGTGCGACCGGTTCATAAAATACGCCGGACTTTTCGAAGAACAGCCAATGCCACTGGGCTTAATCACGCGCTCAGGTGGTACGCCCATTTCATACATGGCATCGATGATGCGCTCCGAGATCGCGTTGTGCCCGCAGCCGGCACACAGCGTCGTCTTGCCGCCGCGGTAATCCAGCACCGTCAGGCCAATGCGATTCGTCTTCGGAGCAGGTGCGGTCGGTGTGGTTGCCATTTACTTCCCCTCCATGCTCGTGAGTTCATCGGTCACCGAGCGCGCGTCCAGCGGCAGCCCGTGAATATGCGCAATGCTGCGCAGGCGCGTCACCAACTCCGGCTTCACGTCCAGCCTGAGCAGGCTGAGCATCTGCGCGTCGCGATTCTGCTCCACCACGTAAACGCGTTCATGCTTTTCGATAAAGTCGTGCACTTCCCGCGTAAACGGATAAGCGCGAATGCGCAAATAGTCGGTCTCAATGCCATACTCGCTGCGCAACTGATCCCGGGCTTCGACGATTCCCCAGTGCGAGGTGCCATAGGCAATGATTCCGATCTTCGCTTTGCCCGTGGTAATGACTTCAGGCCGTGGCACAAACGAGCGCGCCGTTTCAAATTTCTTGTTGACGCGCTCCATATTCCGTTCGTAGTCGTCCGGCCGCTCGCTGTACTGCGATTTCTCATTGTGTCCGCTGCCACGCGCGAAGTACGCCGCGGCCGGATGATCCGTGCCCGGCAACGTCCGATAGCCGATCCCATCACCATCCACATCCTTGTAGCGGGCGAAACTCCCAAGCCGGTCGAGGTCCTCTTTCGAAAGCACCTTGCCGCGTTTGATCGGCGCAGTGGGATATTCGAATGGATCCGACATCCAGTTGTTCATGCCCAGATCCAAATCCGACATTACGAACACCAGCGTTTGAAAATGTTCGGCGAGATTGAACGCGTCCTGCGCCATGCTGAAGCATTCCGCCACCGAATTCGGAATGAGCATTATGTGCTTGGTGTCGCCGTGCGAAAGGAATGCGGTCGAGAGGATGTCACCCTGCGAAGTCCGCGTGGGCAAGCCCGTGGATGGCCCGACCCGCTGGATATCCCAAACCACCCCCGGCACTTCGGCGTAATAGGAAAGTCCGGCGAATTCCGCCATCAACGAAATGCCCGGTCCCGCCGTCGCCGTCATCGACCGTGCCCCCGCCCATCCCGCACCCAGCACCATGCCGATCGCGGCCAGCTCATCCTCCGCCTGCACGATGGCAAACGTGGCTTTGCCGTCTGGAGTGATGCGGTACTCCTTCATGTAATCGATCAGCGTTTCCACCAGCGATGATGACGGCGTGATCGGATACCAAGTCACCACCGTGACCCCGGCAAACATGCACCCCAGCGCCGCCGCGGAATTGCCGTCAATAATGATCTTCCCCTTCGTCTTATCCATGCGCTGGATGAAGTAAGAATCCTGCTTGGTCAAACTCGCCGCCGCGTAGTCGAACCCTGCCTTCGCCGCTGCGAAATTCAAATTAGCTGCCTTCGCCTTGGTTGCAAATTGCTTGCGAATGGCTTTTTCCACCTCCGCCATGTCAATTTCGAGCAGCCTGGCCATAACGCCCACGTACACCATGTTCTTAACCAGCTTGCGCAGCTTGGCTTCGGGGCAGACCGGCGCCACCAGCTTGTCGAACGGAACTGAATAAAACGTGACGTCGGAGCGCAGCTTGCTCAGATTCAGCGGTTCGTCATACAGCACCGCCGCACCGGGCGCCAGCGACATCACGTCTTCCTGCGCCGTCTCGGCGTTCATCGCTACCAGAAAATCGATCTCTTTCTTGCGCGCGATGTACCCGTCCTTGTTGGCGCGAATCGTGTACCAGGTGGGCAGACCGGCGATATTTGACGGAAACAGATTCTTGCCGGAAACCGGCACGCCCATTTGAAAAATACTGCGCAAAAGAACCGTGTTGGAGCTTTGCGAACCGGAACCATTGACCGTCGCCACTTGAATGCTCATGTTGTTGACGACGCGTTTCCGCTCCATTTGCCGCGAGGCTTCATGGAGCGCTACATCCGTGGTGGCCATTCCTTCGTCCTTCCTATGATGGGAGCAAGTTTTCGCCCGCTCGGGATGCGGTTAAATGCTGAAGCGTAATGTTGATTATACGGCACTGCCAGTGGAGGCGAACAGGCGCAGATGGCGGGATTGCGATGACCGGCGTACCTGGTTTCTCACTATCCGTCCGCACGGAAAAACCGCGCCATATTGCGGAATTTATTATATCGTGACACGACCAATTCCTGAATGGGGAGTTTTTGCACTTCTGTCAGATGCCTCTGCAGTGCCGCGTCGAGAAATTGCGCTGCCGCCTCAGGATCAGCGTGGGCTCCGCCTGCCGGTTCAGCGATGATGCCGTCTATGCAGCCCAGGTCGCTTAAATCACGCGCCGTAATCCGCAGAGCCTGCGCTGCCAGCTCTTTCTTGTTGGCGTCGCGCCACATGATCGAAGCGCAGCCTTCCGGCGAAATCACCGAGTAGATCGCGTTCTCCATCATCAGGACGCGGTCAGCCACCGCAATGGCCAACGCGCCACCGCTGCCGCCTTCGCCCGTGATCGCCGTGATAATCGGAACTTGCAGGCGCGCCATCTCCCGCAGATTGAGCGCAATCGCTTCCGCCTGCCCGCGCTCCTCAGCACCTAGCCCAGGATTCGCTCCCGTTACATCCACCAGCGTGATCACCGGATGGGAAAATTTCTCCGCTATTTTCATCGCCCGCAGCGCTTTGCGGTAGCCCTCCGGATTCGGCAATCCGAAGTTGCGGTACATTCTCTGCTTGGTGTCACGCCCTTTCTCGGTGCCCACTACCATCACTTCCTGTCCATGAAACCGCGCCATGCCGCAAATCATGGCCGTATCGTCCCCATAGCCGCGGTCGCCATGAATCTCGCTGAAGTCGGTAAACAGCCGCTCAATGTAGTCGACCGTGTGAGGACGCTGCGGATGTCGCGCCAGTTCGGTCTTCTGCCAGGCATCGAATTTGGCCGCGATCTCGTTCCGCAGCCCGTGAATGCGGCTGTGCAGCTCCTGAATCTGCCGGCGCGCGTCTTCATTCTGTCCGGGCAGCGACTCCAGCTTAGCCAGCTGCTCTTCGATCTTCTCCAGCTCTTGCCGCGCTTTTAACTGCGATTCCATTTTTCTGGCGTCACCATTGCGGGAGGTCCACTGATCCTCTACCATCGACAATAAAAGCTCGGCGCCGTTCAATGCCAACTCGGCATCGCTGACTGCGGGAGCAGCCGCTTTCTTCGCCCCGAATCCTCTGTGGCTAGGTGTCATCCGGCGCCCATCTCAGTCAATGATTCGCACCGCATCCCGCCCGCACAGTTCCTGGACTCGGGCCATGAAGTTGCGATCTGGTTGGACATTATAGCCTTCCGCTTCCATCACCACCATGTAATTGCCCTGCCGCTCCACGTCGAACAACACCTTCGCCTCGCCTTTGCTCTGTGCAAAAAGCGCATGCAGACCGTCGATCGTCGACTCGTTCGCAGATTCAGCCGGGATCCGAATGCGCAGCGCACGGGGCAGCGGGACTTGCGCTTCTTCGAGAGGAATGATGTCGTTCACCGTAAGCTTCGGGTTAACGCCTTCCTCAATTCGCAACCCTCCGCGCAAAAGAACCGGGACCTCCAGCCTCACTTTCTCCTGCAGCTTGCGAAACGCCTCGGGAAAGACAAGCAGCTCGACCGACCCTTCCATATCTTCCAGCGCGCCCTGCGCGTAGAAATCTCCTTTCTTTGATTTCAGCACACGGACATTGGTGATGATCCCTGCCGTGGTAATGCTCTCATCTTTTCCAGTCGAAGACTTGGCTGCAGCAATCTCCGCTGTCGTCAAAGCCCGCAACTCCTCTAACTTTTCTTTATATTTCTCCAGCGGATGCCCCGTAATGAAGAATCCCAGAATTTCTTTCTCGGCTGCGAGCCGCGTATGCTCATCCCAATCGGGAGTGTCAGGCAGTTTGTCATTGTTCGCGTGGGTTTCTTCTTGCTGGAACACGCCAAACAATCCGTGCTGGCCGGATTCGGCATCGCGCTGCGTTTTCAAAGCACGTTCGATCGCTTTGTCGAGAACCGCCATCAATTGCGCACGCCGCCCCAGCGAATCCATCGCACCGCTCTTCACCAGCGACTCCAGCACGCGCTTGTTCAGCAGCCTCAAGTCCACTTTTTCGCAGAACTCATAAATTGACTTATAGCGTCCCGGTTCCTTACGTCCGGCGATAATCGATTCAATCGCGTTGTGGCCAACATTCTTCACCGCAGCCAGGCCGAACCGGATCGCCTTCCCGTGCGGGGTGAAGTTGGCGTCGCTTACGTTGATGTCCGGCGGCTCCACCGCAATCCCCATCTCCCGGCATTCGTTGATGTACTTCACCACATCGTCGGTATTTCCAGTAACCGAAGTTAACAGCGCCGCCATGAACTCCACCGGATAATGCGTCTTCAAATACGCCGTGTGGTAAGCCAGCAGCGCGTACGCTGCGGAATGCGACTTGTTAAACCCGTAACCGGCAAACTGCGCCATCAGGTCGAAAATTCTCTCAATCTTCTTCTGCGGATATCCCCGCTGCACCGCGCCTTGCACAAAACGCTCGCGCTGCTGCGCCATCTCCTCCGGTTTTTTCTTCCCCATGGCGCGCCGCAGCAGGTCAGCTTCACCCAGCGAATATCCGGCCAGCCGATTGGCGATCTGCATCACGTGTTCCTGGTACACGATCACGCCCAGCGTCTCTTCCAGTACCTCTTTCAGCTCCGGCAGCTCATATTCAACTTTCTTGCGGCCATGTTTGCGATCGATGAAGTCGTCGATCATGCCGCCCTGGATCGGCCCCGGACGATACAGCGCATTCAACGCCGTCAAATCGCCAATCGTATTGGGCTGGTATCGCCGCAAAACATCCCGCATACCGTGCGACTCAAACTGGAACACGCCCGATGTCAGCCCGCTGTGGAAGACGCCTTTGTACGTCTCGTCATCATTCAGCGGGATGTCGTCCAATGTAATCTGCTGGCCCTGTGTCTGCGCGATCAACTTCAGCGTGTCGTCCAGGATGGTGAGCGTCGTGAGCCCGAGGAAATCCATCTTCAGCAGGCCCATCTTCTCGATCGCTACCATGTCGAACGCCGTAACAATTTCGTCGTTCTTCGTGCGATGCAACGGCACCAGTTCAATCAGCGGCCGCGGCGAAATCACCACGCCCGCCGCATGAACGCCCGCATTGCGCACCAGGCCTTCGAGCTTGCGTGCCGTTTCCAGCAACTGCCGCACTTGGGAATCGCTCTCGTAAGCTTGCCGCATCGGCGGCGATTCTTGTAGCGCGTGTTCCAGCGTGATGTTGAGCTGGTTGGGTACCATCTTGGCGATGCGATCCACGTCGCTGTACGGAATATCCATCGCGCGCCCGACATCTTTAATCGCCGCCTTGGCCGCCATCGTGCCGAACGTAATGATTTGCGCTACGTTATCCCGTCCGTATTTGCGCGTGACGTAGTCGATCACCTCGCCCCGCCGGTTCATGCAGAAATCAATATCGATGTCCGGCATCGAAATGCGCTCCGGATTCAGGAAGCGCTCAAACAACAAATCGTGCTGCAGCGGATCAAGATCAGTGATGCCCAGCGAATACGACACCAGCGATCCCGCCGCCGATCCCCGCCCCGGCCCAACCGGAATTTTCTGCTCCTTCGCATAGCGGATGAAATCCCACACGATTAGAAAATATCCGGAAAACTGCATCTGCTGAATGATCGAAATCTCACGCGAGAGTCGCTGCTCGTAATCCGCAATGTTGTGCTTGATTCGCCTCTGTCGTTCCAGATTTCGCAGCATCTCCAGCCGCCGCGCGAATCCTTCCCTCGTCACGTGCTCGAAGTAACTGTCCAGCGTGTAACCGGCCGGGACCTCAAAGTGCGGAAATGGACTGCTCACTTTTTCCAGCCGCAGGTTGCAACGCTCGGCAATCGCCAGCGTACGTGAGAGCACATCTGGCGCATCTTTGAACACACGGTACATTTCGTCGTGGCTCTTGACGTAGAAACCCGTACCCTGAAACTTCATGCGGTTCGCGTCTTGGATGGACTTGCCGGTTTGAATGCAAACCATCACATCCTGGGCGTGCGCGTCTTCTTCGCAAAGGTAGTGGCTGTCATTGGTTGCTATCATCGGCAGTCCAAGTTCTTTCTCCATCCGGAATAGATCGGGATGAATACGGTGCTCCATCTCCAGCCCCTGATCCTGGATCTCGAGAAAGAAATTGCTCTTGCCGAAGATCTCGCTATAGAAAACCGCCGTTCCGCGGGCAGCTTCGTATCTGCCCTCCATCAGCAATTCGGCCACTTCACCCTTCAGGCAGCCGGAGAGCCCGATCAGTCCCTTGCAATGTTCCGCCAGAAATTTCTTGCTCACCCGCGGCTTGTAATAAAAGCCGTGCAACGATGCCTCCGAGGTGATGTTCACCAGGTTGCGGTAGCCTTCTTCGTTTTCCGCCAGCACCAGCAAGTGGTTGTAGGTGTCCCCCTCAGGCGGCATACGTTCGATGTTGTGATCCTCTTTCTTACAGATATAAAGCTCGCAGCCAATGATCGGCTTGATGCCTGCTTTGTGAGCGGCGTTCACAAAATGCACCGCTCCGAAAATGTTGCCATGATCGGTCATGGCAACCGCCGGCATGCCGAGCTCTTTCACGCGGTGGCAGAGCTTCTCCACGTCACAGGCGCCGTCCAGCATGGAGTAATCGGTGTGCAGATGCAGGTGGACAAATTGGGACATTAGGGCTCTGCTTTGATTTTACGTTCGCGTCATTGTAAGCGGAAGCGCTGAAACGGGAACAACGGACTTATCCACAGACTGTGCATCTTGCAGGGTTGCCGGGCTGACGATGGCAGGAGGATTGGTTCGTTGACATCACCGACAATCTTCAGGGTTGTCATTTCGAGGGGACTCATCCCCGAGAAATCTGCTTTTCACGCTCTCGGCGGAACAGCGGATTCCTCACGGCTCAAGCCATTCGGAATGACAAACTCTCCTGACGGAGTTGGGATAGTCTGATACGTCCCACCGACCAAGGCTTTCGGGTGGCGCAGCGCTTCAGCGCTGCGATGAGCATTTCAAATGCGTGAGGGCTTTAGCCCCTGAGGCACCGAACCGGCCCCAATCTACCTCGGAATCGCGAATCCTACTCCCCGATCTTGGTTCGCCTTTTGGGTTGCGGCAATATCGAGATCGACTAGTGGAATTTTCCTTGCGCGCTGTTCCGTCAGCACCCACAGCGTCTGCCCCATGATCGCGTAGTTCTCTATTTCCTCAGTGCGTTTATCACGAAAGACCAGTTC
>DASPSE010000205.1:0-6844 GCA_035624085.1 Terriglobales bacterium | reverse complement strand
GCTGCAGGTCTACGGTTTGACAGAAACCACGGCCATCTGCACGATGGATGATCCGCGGCATGTCGAGCCCGGGCGAGTTGGCCCGGCCATCAATGGGATCGACATGAAGCTTGGCGAAAACGATGAAATTCTGGTGCGCGGGCCGAACGTTTTTTGCGGTTATTGGAATCGCCCGCAGGAGACCGCCAAAGCCCTTTGTGATGGCTGGTTTCATACCGGAGACCAGGGTGAGGTCGATGCGTCAGGGAACTGGAAGATTATCGGCCGGATTAAGAATCTGATTATCCTAAGCTCAGGCCACAACATTGCGCCGGAGCCAATTGAAGATGAACTGCTGCGCAATTTGGGCGAGGCGCAGCATATGGTTCTGTTAGGCAACGGGCGCGGATATTTGTCAGCCATCGTGACCGGAAATGTTACGCGGGAGCAGGTGCAGGGGGCGATTGACACGGTGAATGCGGACCTGCCTCACTACAAGCAGATTCGCGCATTCCAGATTCATCCCGAACCGTTTTCCATCGAGAACGGAATGTTGACTGTCAACGGAAAATTGAAGCGGGATTTGATTGCAGCACGTTGGAAGAACGAAATCGAAGAGATGTATCAGGTAAAGCAGGCGGTATAGGTTTCCTTCGTGCGACTTCGTGCTCTTCGTGGTTTCAGAGTCTTGTCAACCACGAAGGTACACCAAGAAAACGCGGAACACGTTGCATGGATCAATTTAAAGGCCGAGCTCTTTCTTGGGAACTCAACGACGGGATCGTCGAGCTGGCGCTCGACCGTGAGCCCTGTAACGAGATCGGCTCGATGACTCTCAGTGAGTTGGAGAGCTTTGCGGGCGCGCTGAAAGCTCTGGAAGGCGAAGCACATGCTTTGATCATCTACAGCCAGCGGAGTTGCGGATTTTGTGCCGGAGCCGATTTGCGGGAACTATTTTGCCAATCGCGAAAGATGGCTCGAATTGAGGCCGCAAGAGGGGTTCGCAACTTTCTCGAAAGAATTCATCGTGTGATGAATGCGATCGACGCGTCCCCCCTAATCACCGTTGCTGCGGTTCACGGTGTGGTTTTTGGTGGAGGCTTTGAGCTGGCCCTGACCTGTGACTTAATCATCGCGGATAAGACGGCACGGTTCTGCTTCCCTGAGTTGCGGCTGGGATTGATTCCGGGCTTCGGCGGGATTCCGCGGCTGAAGCGCGATTTGGGGAATGCGATGGTGCGCGATCTTTTGCTTACTGGCCGAAGTTTCAATGCAACTAAGATGCAACAAGCCGGCCTGGTGAGCCAGTTGGTGGGCGAAGGCGAGGCATTGCGCGTAGCGCGTGCCACGGCTGCTCAACCGAAGAAATTCGATCGGTACACCGCGGCTGGGGCCAAAGGGTTTATCAAGCCGATTCCATACGAGGAGCTGAAGCAGGAGATCGATCTGTTCTGCGACTTGTTTACCAGGCCGGCGGTTGAAGCAGGGCTGCGTAAGTTTGTGGAGAGCGCGGAGGCTCAACCGTATTTGCCTTAATAGTTGATTCCGGCGTAGAGCAACATAGATCCTGGCTCAGGATGACTAGTCATGTGCGCGATACGAACATCTGATCAGACGATAAACGAAATTCTCGAGCTCACTGCCACCCACTTCAAGGTTCCGCGGGAAAAGCTCACTCCCGACGATGACTTTTTCAAGACGCTGGGCATCGACAGCCTGCAGGCTCTCGACCTCCTAACCAAGCTTGAGAATCACTTTCACATCGAGCTGCCTGACTACGAACTGCAGGGTGTTTCGGATTTCCGCACGCTGGCCAGCCGAATCCAGTCTCGACTGTGAAATTTACCACGGAGACACGGAGAAAAACCCAAGGCCAAAAAGGCTCTTGCCCAGTCCGTTTCTCTCAAATACCAACCCAGTTTTTCTCCGTGCCTGTGCACCTCTGTGGTGAAATAAGTTTGTAATGCTGAATCTCGACCAATATAGCTGCCTCGGCGCAGCCTTGCGGGATGCGCTGGATCGTTGGCCCAATGAGACCTGCTTAATTGAATCGGATCGCAACCGCGAAAAGACGCGGCTCTCTTATTCCGACTTCAAAGAACTGGCGCTGCCGTTGGCGCGTGCCCTGCAAGATGCGGATTTCAGCGCAGGTGATCGCGCCGCCATCATCATGAGCAATCAGTCGAAATGGCTGGTCTCTGCGTATGCCATTTCCTATGCCGGTGGGGTTCTGGTTCCTCTCGACTACAAGCTCACTGCGTCCGAACAGCTGGCACTACTCGCGCACAGCGAGGCAAAGTTTCTGGTTGTTGAGTACTACCTGTGGCGCGCGATCACACAGGCGCCTGAGTTTGGTAATCAAAAGCTCAAAACCGTGCTGGTGACGGAAGCGCCATTGCGGGCCGATCTTGCGGGAGCATTCCGCTGGGAGGAATTCCATCGCAAAGGAGAGCCCGTCTTTGTTCCGCGAAGCCGGGAGGATGTCGCGTGCATCGTCTACTCCTCGGGCACTGGCGGACGTGCAAAGGGCTGCGTGCTCACACACGAGAACTACCTGGAACAGTGTAAGTCCCTCACCGCCTGGTATCCGTTCTGGCCCGGCGTGCGCTACCTAAGCATCTTGCCGACGAATCACGCCATCGACTTCATGGTCGGATTTATCGGGCCATTTGTGTGTGGGGCTTGCGTCGTACACTTGCGCACGCTGCGTCCGGAGTTTGTGCGCGATGCCTTCGTAAAGTACAAGATTACGTATGTGAGCCTGGTTCCGCTGGTGCTTAAGAACTTGGAACGAGGCATGCGCACCAAATTTGCGGAACTATCCCCGGCCAAGCGTTTTCTGCTCAATCGCACAATTGCTTTGAACAAGCTGCTCACGAGGAGTAGCCCCAAGGTCAAGCTGAGCCGCAGATTGTTGCCGCAGGTGCACAAGGCGTTTGGCGGCGAGTTGCTGGCTCTCATCACCGGCGGCGCATTTGTCGAGCCCGCGACCCTGCAGTTCTTCTACGACCTCGGCATCCCAGTCACGAATGGTTACGGACTCACCGAGGCCGGCACTGCGCTCACACTTAACGACCTAAAGCCATTTCGCGCGGACACCGTGGGCAAGCCGCTGCCGGGAGTGGAACTTCGCATTCTGAATTCGGACTCCGAGGGCATCGGCGAAGTTGCCGCCAAGAGCAAGACGGTTATGTCGCATTACCTGGATGAGCCGGAACTCACCGCAGAAACCATTGTGGATGGCTGGCTACTTACGGGAGATCTCGGGCGCTTTGATGGTCATGGGCACCTGCAGTTATTCGGGCGCAAAAAGAACATGATTGTCACCGAAGGCGGGAAGAATATTTATCCGGAGGACATCGAAACGGTTTTCGATCGTTTGCCGGTTAAGGAGTACTGCATCTTTGCGGCAAACTACCTGTGGCCGGCGAAGAGGCTTGGAGATGAGATGTTGATTCTTGTGCTGCGGCTGGAACAGAACCAGGAGTTCACGGACGAGCTGAAAAACGAGATAATCAGTTGCAATCGCCGCCTGCCTGATTTCAAGCGGGTCCACGGATATGTAATCTGGAACCAGGATTTTCCACGAACTGCCTCCATGAAAATCAAGCGCACCGTCCTTGCTGAAGAAATCGGCAAAACACTCGACCGTGGCGCGGTGGTCGAATTGTGAGTGAAACTTTTCTGGCAATAGTGAATCCTGCCGCCGGCGGCGGACGCTGGCGAAAGCTGATTGGCCCGGCATTGGACCGTCTACGAAGCGGCGGAATCGGCGTGGAGTTGGTCGAAACCAAGCATCCGGGTCATGCTTCAAAGATTGCTCACGATGCCTACGGGCAAGGTTACCGAAAATTCATTGCCGTGGGCGGCGATGGCACCTCCTACGAGATCGTTAACGGGTTGTTCCCACTTCAGAATTCGAGTGAACGCGCAACTCTGGCATTTCTTCCCCTCGGGACCGGCAATTCTTTTTTGCGGGAGTTTACGGATCGTGGGGTAGAACATGCGCTCGAGGCCCTGCTCGCTCGTCGTTCTCAGCCGTGCGATGTGATGCGGCTGCGACACTCCGCAGGCGTTATTCACTTCATCAACCTGCTCAGTATGGGATTTGCTGCTGACGTTGCGGCTTTACGCACGCGCCGCTTCAGCACCTGGGGAGAACTTGGATATCAATCCTCGATCTTTGTTTCGCTGGCGCGTTTGCGACGCCGCCCTTTTCCCCTGCGGGTGGACGAACACGGCGAGATCGATCGCCGTCCGTGCCTGTTTCTAACATTCAACAACAGCAAATTCACGGGCGGCACCATGATGATTGCCCCGAGGGCGGAGGTGAACGACGGCTTGATCGAATATGTGCGCTGGGGCCCGATCGGGCGGATCGGGCTGATCCGCAATTTGCCTACGCTTTATGATGGCACGCATATTCAACATCCGCTGGCCGAACGGCAGGCTGCGAAACGAATCGATTTTTGCCTCGATGCGCCGGTGGACGTGATGGTGGACGGGGAGGTGCTGACCCTGCACTGTCAGACACTTGATGTTCTGCCCTCGGCTCTGAACGTCGTGGTATAAGAAATTATTGCCATGTCAGAAGAGAGACGAAGACGGCAGCAGGATCGACAACAGGAGGCGCAGCCAAACCTCTGGATACGCAAGCTTGCGATCTTCGCAGTGCTTGTGGCCGTGGTTGCAGGTGCGTACCTGCTCCTCCGGCACAAGCAAACCAGCCGCCTGAATACTTTTGCCCAATGCCTAACCGCCAAGGGCGCGAAAATGTACGGGGCTTACTGGTGCCCGCACTGTGAGACGCAAAAGGAAATGTTCGGCTCATCGTTTCAGTACGCTCCCTACGTCGAGTGCGGAGTCAAAGGCTCGCACACCCCGGCGCAGGCGTGCACAGATGCGAACGTCAAACATTATCCGACCTGGGTATTTGCTGATGGTTCGCGAGTGGAAGGCGAACATTCCCTCGAGTTTCTAAGCCAGGAAACCGGATGTGCCCTGCCATGAGAAGCGCCCGGATCTTTCTCCTAATTGCGTCGCTCGCTGTGGCCGGAATCACTGTGTCGTCCGTTTCGTTGTACCACCACTACGGTACTTCTAAGACGAACTATTGCGACTTCGGAGAGAATTTCAACTGCGACATTGTGAACCGCAGTACGTATTCGACGTTCCTGGGAATCCCCGACGCCCTGATTGGCATCCTGGGATATACCGCGCTGCTCGCACTGGCCACTATTTATCGGACGAAAATAGAAACGCCGCTTATTCTGCTGATCGCCTCAGTCGCAGGGCTGGGTTTCGCTCTGTACCTGACTTATATCGAGGCTTTTGTGCTAGCTACCTGGTGCGTTTTGTGTCTTTCCTCTCTCGCTGTGATTTTTCTGATCGCGGTGCTTTCGTCGTTCTTGACAGCTAGTTCCATGCGCCGTGCTTGAGACAGAAGTCTTTCCAACTCATGGAAGAAATTATTCAGCCACCAAATAGCTCGGCAACGCCCGTTGACAAGCAGTCTTCGGTTACCGGAGATCTCCGCATGCACGAATTCGCGAGCCGGATTTTTCGGAATACGCGCATGTTGCGCGTGTGGCTGCCGCCACGATACGACGCGGAGGAAAACAAAACACGACGCTACCCCGTGTTATACCTCAATGACGGACAGAATCTTTTTGATCGCGCGACCGCTTACACAGGTGTCGAATGGGAGGTGGATGAGACTGCTGACCGGCTGATTCGGCAAGAGGAAATCCCGCCGCTTGTGATCGTGGGCATCGATAACGCGCAGAATGGCCGCATAAAGGAGTACGTGCCTTACCGCATGTTCAATCCGCCGATTTTCCGGCCACTGGGCAGACGCTATCCCGAATTCCTGATCCACGAAGTCATGCCCTTTGTGCTGGAGCGCTACCGCATCGCGCGCGGCCCGGAGAACACCGGCCTGGGAGGCTCATCGCTGGGCGCACTGATATCGCTCTACACGGTGATCGAGCGTCCTGGCATTCTTAGCCGGTTGCTCCTGGAGAGTCCTTCCCTGTTCATTGCCCAGCGGCGATTGCTGAAGCACAGCCGTTTTTTTGGCCAGTGGCCGGAGAGGGTCTTTTTGGCGATCGGCACCCGTGAGTCGGGCCGTGAAGACAAAAACCGGCAGGTGGTGGAAGATGTGCGTGAGCTCGAACGGATTCTGCGGCGCTCGGGATTCGATGACCAGCGCCTGCGGGTGCGGATCGATGAAGGCGCGGCCCACAGCGAAAGCGAATGGGCCAAGAGATTTCCGGAGGCGCTCACCTTTCTATTTGGAAATGAGGAACGGCCCCGAACCATGTAGGGCCCAATAGCAAAGGCGCGGTTAAAAAGCCGCGCCTCTTCGCCTCAACTCAAATTCTCTAGCCTATAGCTCAGCTTGGCTGCTCAGGACACCTACCACACCGGCTTCCCGTCCTTGTCCCGGAAAACGTAAACATCGTTCCCGCGCTTCACTTCACGGGCGAAAATAGTCTCTACTCCCTCGAAAATCACTTTCGATCCGGTGACTTCGAGCTGGTCGCCTACGTTAAAGACAAGTTCGTACTCATCAACGAACTTCTTGGAGGCGAGGTGAACTTCGATGGTCGTACCATTCTCAAGCTTGAGGATCACATGCGATCCGATGCCGCCGCTAACCGGGCATTGCCGGTCTCTGACCTCTTGAACCGTGCCCTTAAATACCGCTTCGGTCGAGGGATCATACTTGGGAACACCTGCGCGCGGCGCTGCTGCCTGTGAGGCAAAGCTAGGTGTAAGCGCTGCCATCCATGCGAGAATCAGAACCACTGCCGGCCACGTTTTCATGGTGTTCTCCTTCCTCCAGAGCCCCCAACAGTGCCTG
>DASPSE010000204.1:0-7438 GCA_035624085.1 Terriglobales bacterium | reverse complement strand
TGCTTGCAGGCGACTTCCAGGTGACCGCAGCGCGAGAAGTTGCAGTCGATTTGTTCTTCGGCCACGATCTGTTCGACGCAATCGATTGAGGCTGTCGAAGCTGCATACATACGCTGAACTTTCTCGCGTCCGTAGCGCGAGATCAGCGTGGGCACCGGCAGCTTCATTCCGGTGAGCACCATGCCACCGTTGCGCGAACTGGCGCCCCAGCCCAGCGTCTGTGCTTCCAAAACTGTGACGCCGACGCCGCGTTTCGCCAATGCCCTCGCGGCAGACAATCCGGTTACACCACTGCCGACGACGGCTACGTCAACGCTTTCCGGCAATGGACCGCTCTCGCCCGCCGACATCGTCACTGTTTCCAGCCAGTAATTCTTTTCTTGTACCGCCATTGGAAGGCCAGAAAAACGAGTAATGTTAACACCAGTTCGGTGGGAAGAATTTGCGTTTCCGCTAGTGGCTCAGTTTGCACAATGGGGATGCGCGCCGAGCGTGCGATTGTGTGCCTCGCAAAGAGCGCGAGGCATTCGCACGGCGCGCCCAGATCCCTCGACCGCCAAAAGCGGGCGGCTCGGGATGACAATTACAAACTGAGCCACTTACCGCGTTTGCACCAGTGTGGCGTTGTGGGTGAACTGAGCTTATAGTTTTCTTTTCCCGTAGAGTACTCAAGATCAGCCATGAACACTCCACGTTTCCGAAGGTCCCTTATTTCCGTGATCGTGCTTCTCGTGGTCCCGATTGCGCCTTACGTCTCTCAAGCAGCCCCGGGCACACCGGTACCCAAGGTGATCCCGCTGCAATCATCAGGGACGGAGGTCACTCCCGTGCTAAGCGGCCCGCCCGAGAGCGTCACGATGAAATCGGGATTAGTGGTGTTGCCTCCCGGCAAGTCCGTGGGCAAACACAGCACCGAGCAGAATGAGGAGCTCCTGATCGTCTTTGAAGGTCAGGGCGAAATGGCCTTTGCCGATGGATCGAAGCTGCCGGTTAGTGCGGACTCCGCTCTCTATTGCCCACCCCACACAGAACACAACGTTACAAACACTGGAACCGGCCTCTTGCGTTACGTGTACGTGGTGGCTAAAGCGAAGTAGGCCGGCTTCATCCCCTAATGCGTGTGCGGATGGTCGTGGGTTTCCATCTTGTGTTTCAGATCCTGCAGTTCCTTCTGTAATTTTTTGATTTGCTCCTCGAGCGTCTTGATCCGCTGGTCATAATCGGGATGGTGGTGAGTGTGTTGTGCCTGGGCCATTTTTCCTCCTTAAACGCCGGACATGATCGTAATACAAATGTGGATTCAAGTCGAAGCGCGCCTTTATCGGCAATCCCGTACACTGCGCGTCTCTCGGTGATACAGGCCACAGAACACTTGTGACGTAGTTGCATCAGCGCGTGATCCTCGTCATTGCGCGCTTGAGTGATTCAGTTGAAAATTGGCTGGAAGATCGGCGCCGGAGGTTCTCATGATTATTGCATCGGAATTGAGACCGGGAACGGTCATCCGCATCGAAGGCGAGATTTATAAGGTCCTTGAAGTAGAAGCGAAGGCCGGAGCTGCCAAGATGGGTGGAGTGGTGAAAACCAAGCTCAGCAACGTGAGAAGCGGACGGCTGTGGGAGCCGCACTTCCGTCCGCAGGAACGGCTGGAAGATCTGGAACTCGCGCGGCACATGATGGAATTCATATTTGCGGAAGGCGATAGCTGCACTTTTATGAACCCGGATACCTACGAGCAAATCGAGATTCCCGGTACGGTTCTGGGGTTGGGCCAGAAATTTCTTCAATCTGGCATGGAGCTGCCGGTCGAATTCTTCAATGGCGAGCCGATCAGCGTGGTTTTCCCCGACATAGCCGAGGTCCGTGTCACCGATACGGCGCCACCGTCGCATTCGCAACAGGACAGCGCCTGGAAAGAAGCCATTCTTGAGAATGGCATCTCCATCCGCGTTCCATTGTTTATCGGGCCAGGCGAACTGGTGCGCGTCGAGGTAAAGACGGGCCGCTACGTTGAGCGGGCGCGCGCCGAACACAAGTGGAGCGCGTAGCGTTATCCTTCTAATACCAGCGGAGGACAGCTCATGCTCGAGATGAAATCCGTCCGGATGGAATTTCCGGCAGATGCCAACATCATTGTCGGCCAGTCACATTTCATCAAGACGGTCGAAGATTTGTACGAAGCGGTTACCTCCACGGTGCCGCAGGCGAAGTTTGGCTTGGCTTTCAACGAGAGTTCTGGCGCTTGTTTGACGCGGTCGGAAGGCAACGATCAAGCCCTTCGCGACGTTGCCATCCGTAATGCTCAAGCCTTGGCTTGCGGACATACGTTTGTGTTGGTGCTGCAGAATGCTTATCCCATCAATGTGCTGAATGCCATTCGCAACGTGCCGGAAGTGTGTTCGATCTTCTGCGCGACTGCCAATCCCGTCGAGGTCATCGTGGCCCAGAGCGAGCAAGGACGCGGCGTGCTTGGCGTCATCGACGGCAGTTCACCGAAAGGCGTAGAAGGAGCAGCGGATGTGACGTGGCGGCACGACCTGCTCAGGAAGATTGGGTACAAAAGATGATGCCAGGAGACTAGAAGCCCCAGCCGTTATTGGTGGAAAGTTGGCGCAGCACTCCTTCTGGACCGGGCGCCCGGTGTCCGATTTCGCGACAGGGCGTCCTGAAACGGGCAGCGCAGACCGACTCATCACGCCCTAAGTGATTTACAATGTGACGCTTAGTATTGGCAGGTGTGGTGCTAGTACCCCACTGGCATGGGGGTGAGAACATGTCGCTCGTTCGTGATTTCAGAGTTGCGATTTTCTCGCTAATTCGGACTCCGGGGCTTGCCATCGCCGTGATCCTGACGCTGGCTCTCGGAATCGGGGCCAACGCGGCCATCTTCACGCTCGTGCGCGGTGTCCTGCTCAAGCCTCTGGTCAACCGCGACGAGGACCGGCTGATCTACATCCGGCAGAGCGCCCCCGGCATCCGCGAGGAAAACACCACCTTTTCCGTACCCGAGATTCAGGATTTGCGCGCCAGCGTAAAAACGCTGAGCGCGTTCGGCGATTTCTCCACCATCGGCTTCACCATGATCGGCCTGGGTGAACCTCGTGAAGTAAGGGCCGGGGTGGTTGGCGGTTCGTATTTCGATGTGATGGGGCTCCATCCCGTGCTTGGTCGCCTCATCGGACCCGAAGACGATGGTCCCAAGGCTGCCGGCGTCGTCGTTCTGACGTATCGGTTCTGGACGACCACTTTCAGGAAAGATCCTTCTGTCATCGGGAAGGCCGTTCGCCTTGGTAGCTTTGGCGATCGGTCCGCGACTGTTATCGGCGTGCTCGAGCCCTGCGTCCCCTATCCTGAAGATACCGAAATTATCGCCAACGTCGTCACCAGCCCGCACCACCTTTCGGCCACCATGGTCACCGGCCGCATCCATCGCATGACGGAGCTGTTTGGCCGCCTCGCTCCTGGCGCCACCCTCGATCAAGCCCGGGCCGAGTTGCGCTCCGTCTATGCCGCGATGAAGAAGGACCACCCCGAAGCTTATCGCGCTCAAGACGACTACCGCATTGACGCGAAGCTCTTCCGCGACCAGATCACGTCCGGCGCTCGCACCATTCTTCTGGTGCTTCTTGCCGCGTCCGCGCTCGTCTTTATCATCGCGTGTTCGAATGTCGCTAACCTGATTCTCGCCCGAACGGTGCGCCGCGAAGGCGAGCTGGCGGTCCGGGCGGCGCTCGGCGCAAGTCCAGGCGCGCTCCGCCGAATGCTGTTGGCTGAAAGCCTTCTGCTCTGTGGCGCGGGCGCCGCACTTGGCGTAGTGAGCGCGCAGCCGATGGTGGCCGTCCTGGCCCGCTACGCCTCGCGCTTCTCCGTCCGCGCGCTCGATCTCAGGGTCGATTCGAGCTTGCTTTGGGTGGGAGCGGCGCTGGCCATCGTCGCCGCGGTGATTTTGGCGTTTGTCCCCCGCTTGCCCTCGGCCGACACCTCCACTGGACTGAGCCTATCGAGCGGCAGCGTCCGGATCACCAGCACTACCAGCCGCCGCCAGCGAATCTTCGCGGTGACACAAATCGCCGCTTCCTTCGTGTTGCTGGCCGGCGCAAGTATGGTGATCACCACGCTGATCGAGTTGCAAAGGACGCGGACGGGTCTCGATATGCGTCACGTCCTCACCATTAACGTTCCTGCCATGTCCCAAGGAAAAACGCCTCAGCAAGTCGTCGATTTCTACAAGGAATCGATCCGCCGCGTGGATGCGTTACCGGGCGTGAACAAGACCGCGTTCGGTCTCGTCGTCCCCTGGCGCGACGCCGGCACCTTCGGTCCCGGCTTTCAATTCTCCGCCGACGGTCATGTTCACGTCCCCGGCGAAGATCCTCGCGCGCAGTTGCGAGTCATTTCCCCGGGATTCTTTGCCGCGCTTGGCGTTCCTATTCTCGCCGGCCGTGATTTCAATGAACTTGACGGCCAAAGCAAAGAGCACGTCGCTATCATCAGTGAGACTCTCGCACAGCGCATGTTCCCCAATCAGGATGTCATCAATCGGCATGTCTACTGGACGGATCCTGTGCTGCAATTCGCCCCCGGGATTAACCCCGCACCGCACCGCATCATTGGCGTCACCGCCGATATTGACGACGAACACGTCGTTCCGGAGCCCATGCTTACGATCTATACTCCATTTGAAGAGGGGCCAATCTATGGCGGCCGCCTTTTCATCCACACCGGAGCAAACCCTTACTCGCTGGTCACGCCAGTCACCAGCATTATTCGCGGGATGTCTGCGGAACAGCCCGTAGAGCACGCTGCCACTCTCGAGGACGTCCGCGCCGAAGTGCTTACGCCGGACCGTTTGAACTCGCTGGTGTTTGGGGTGTTCGCCGCTGTCGCGCTCGCGATTGCGGTGGTTGGTGTCGCGGGCGTGCTGACGTTCTCGGTTAGCGCGCGGACACGGGAATTCGGCATCCGGCTGGCGCTGGGATCGCAGCCGCAGCATCTACTCAGAGGCATCATGGCAGAAGGCGCGTTGATGGCTGGGGCGGGGGTCCTCGCAGGCGCGGCATTCGGGTTCGTGCTAGCGCGTTTGGCGGGCCGTTATTTCCTGGACGTGAAGATGCCCGGCGCGTTGCCTGTATCCGTATCTGCTTTCGTGCTGATGACGGTGGCGGTGGTCGCGTCGATGCTGCCGGCGATCCGCGCTGCGCGCGTCGATGTGATGGAAGCGCTGCGCTCGGAGTGAGGGTTGGACGTGGGTCAGAACCTGCGATTTTCCTCTACTGCACCGCCGGCAGATCGCTCGACCATGCATCGGCCGCGATCAGCCACTTCGTGCCGACGCGCTTCCACACGGTGAGGTACTTGCCGTGGTCTTCCCTCTTGGTGCCGTCATTCTGTGGCACCGTCATGCGATATGTTCCTACATCCCAGGCGACGTCGCCGCTCTGCTTTATGTAAGTGACGTCGAAGACTAGCTCGGAAACGCCATGGCTGCGCGGCCCGCGCAGATATTCTCGTATGGCATCACGGCCATGCACCGCCTCGTGGTGAGGCGGAAGATAGACGGCGTCGGGGGCATAGACCGCAACCACTTTTTCCAGGTCGCCGGCATTCCAATTCTGAGCCCAGTCATTGCCCATCTTGCGTATCGTGGCAGCCGCGCTGGGCGAACGCGGGGGTTTCCGGCTGGATCGAGTGGATTTTCGTGCTGCGCGCTTCTTGGCTGTCGTCCTCATAGAAGCCTCCTGCCGATGCAGTTCTGCAGACGCATTCTACTGCGGAATCGAGCTTCAAGTCTGCGATACCGATCACCGGGACGGTGCTGCCCACAATTCCGCCAACCCTTCCCTTCAAATCGCGCTACAATTCTCACAGAGTCCACATGCGAGGTGCTCCCCATGCCCGTATACGACTACATCTGCCACGACTGCAACAAGTCGTTTGAGACAGTTCTTACCCTGCAGGAACACGACAAGGAAAATATCCGCTGCCCGCACTGCGGCAGCAAGAATGTGGAGCAGGAAGCCGCCGCGTTTTTCGCGGTGACCGGCAAGAAAAGCTAGCCGGCGAGCGGGCTGGTTCGCAATAGGGATGCGCGCCAAATGGGCGGAACGCCCTGGTGCGATAGAAACCATCTTCATTCTTACCCGGCTTGGGAACTTACTGCATTGTGAGGGAGATCACTGCCCGAAGTTCGACAATGCGAGTAGCATAATCGCCGGGGATCCGTGTCTCCTGGGACCAGCCTGACAGGACCGGATGACCGAGATGGGGATTGTTGTATCACAGCGCGGCTTGGAACCGGCTCCGCCAGCATCGCTCACGCCGGAGCCGCCTATTCTGCCTACCCTCTTCGGTGAGGGATACGGGCTGTACAAAACCCGCAGGGTTACTTTCCTGTTTTCTTTTGTTGGCCACGTGGTCGCCGTCGCGCTGCTGGTAGCTTCCGGTCATTTTGTGGTAACTCACCGGAATGAGATTCGCCAGCAGATGATGAACGTCATCACCGACGTCAGCCCCTACATTCTGCCCGCTTCGAAATCCAAGGCTGGCGGAGGTGGGGGCGGTGGAGATCGCGACAAACTGCTGGCTTCCAAAGGCGCTTTGCCCCGGCTGGCTCGCGAGCAGATCACGCCGCCGGCAGTGGTCATTCGCAATGAGAATCCCAAGCTGGCAGTCGAACCCACGGTTGTGGTTCCTCCCCAAATCTCCCTGCCACACACTGGCGTCCTCGGTGATCCTCTGTCTGCGGTTCTAGGACCGCCCTCCAACGGCCCTGGTTTCGGCGGTGGGATTGGTTCCGGCAGCGGGGGCGGCGTGGGTTCGGGGACTGGTCCCGGGGTGGGTCCGGGACGAGGCGGCGGCATTGGAGGGGGCATTTACCACGTGGGCGGCGGAGTCTCTGCGCCTCGTCCGATCTATTCCCCGGACCCGGATTACTCGGAAGAGGCGCGCAAGGCCAAGTACCAGGGAACATGCGTGTTGTGGGTGATTGTCGGGGCCGACGGCCACCCCCACGACATCCGCGTTTACCGCTCGCTCGGAATGGGTCTTGACGAGAAGGCGATCGAGGCGATTCGCACCTGGAAGTTTGAGCCGGCCCGCAAAGATGGGATCCCGGTAGCGGTGCAAGTGAATATTGAGGTTAGTTTTCGGCTGTACTGACTTTGGGCATGCAGCTTTAGACTGGATTGCGGCAACTGCTATCACTGCAAATGCGGCGAGAAATGGTGTCTAATACGCCGTAAGCGAGGAGGATTGTATGAGGGCCTTGCTACATTTCAGGACCCACGATGGCGGATATTTCCACAGCCATCCGTTTCATTCCGCGTTCTCGCTGATCGCGAGCTTCGTTCTGGCGATGCTGATCGTGCTGTTACTGGTCAGCTCAGCAAGGTGAAGCAGACGGAACCCGTCAGTCCGTCTCGGGTGCCGCGGGCGGCAT
>DASPSE010000200.1:0-9237 GCA_035624085.1 Terriglobales bacterium | reverse complement strand
CGTTGCAGTTGTACGAACAAAGAGTTGTAATAGTTTTGCGCCGGGCTGATCAGCTCCTGGATCTGGCCGAGGACACTGGGATTGACGATGCGCCCGTCCTTGAGCAGACCGTTATCCATAGTCGGCAGGGTGATCACTGGGCCAGTGCAGGAGGACGGCGTAAGCGCGCCGGGAGGACAAACGGTGTACGTAGTTGTGCCTTGCAGTGGTTCGAGGTTCGCGTCATAGGCGCTGCCCGAAATTATGTGCACGCCGTGATTCCACATGGTGCCCACGGTCAAAGTGGTGTTCTCGACAATCTAGCGCTCAATCTGCAAGCTTGCCTGCTCGATATAGGGCACCCGGAACTGCGGAGAAACCAGGGAAATGTCTGAGGAAGCGCCGAACAGAGGGTTATTCGCGGCGAGGATATTGGGGAACGTGGGCACCTGTTGGCTCGGGTAACCTGTGGAAGAACTGTAACTGGAACTCGCCTCCTCCTGCTGCGAAGGCACCCCGTTCGAGATCACGGCGTTGCGGTAATTCAGGCCGTTCATGTTGGTATAGAACATGCCGAATCCGCCACGAACCACGGTCTTCGACACTGGCTGCCAGGCGAAGCCGAAACGGGGTGCTATGCGCCGGAACTGGTTGGGATATTGCCCCGTGAGTGGGAAGGCCGGATTCTCCAGTGGCTGCGGGTAAACCTGAAAGTCCTCGCGCAGACCCATTTCCAGCGTCAGATTCGGCCGGGTGCGATACGAGTCCTGCACATAGAACCCGTAGTAGGGCACAGCAAAAGAGAACCTGGGGTTGCCAGCGGCCTGGCTGAAACTGATGTATTCACCCAGCGCAAAGGCTTCCAGATTCGGAAATTCATACAGGCCAAGTGGTGACCCGAAATCAATTGCCTCGTTCGGATCGGCGCCGCCATCGTCGGTGTCCGCGTCAAACGTGCGGTTGAAATCGAAACCGAATTGGAACGTATGCTTGCCGATGACGTAATCGACGCGGTCCGACACAGAGTACTGTCTCTCAAACACCCTACCTATAGAGAACGCATTGTTACCCAGAATGAACGCCGATGGGCTATCGAGGACGATGGTAGGTGTATTCGGTGCGAGGCCAGTTGGAGTTGCAATCTCGTTATCCTGCGAGGTGCTCGCGTGAAATTCGTTGAGCAGGTTGGGAGAAAAGGTGTGCGTCCATCCCAGAGTGGCCTGATAGGCACGGACGTAAGCGTTGGCCAGTGATTGCGTTCCGTAGTTACCGACCGTCGGGTCAAGGATGACGCCGCCGGGGGAGTCGAAGCGGTTCACATCGAGGGTGAGAAAGAGGCCGTCGCGGTTGGTGGGCTGATAATCCAGCCGGGGCGTAATCACCCAATCGTTGGCGTTTCTGGATTTGATTCCGAGGTTGGAGTTCAGCGCGTTAATAGTATTCGAAATTTGCTGGAGGTACATCCCGTAATACGGGTTGCCGGGGAGTTGGGGCTGGGTATCGAGATTCGGCAGCGGCAAAGGCCCGTTCGGTGGAGGCAGGGCTGGCGCCGTGGTTACCGAAGGCGGGAAAAAATTAGCGAGCACAAAAGCGCCCAAGTTCGAGGAGTTCGTTGCCAGATCGGGGTTGATGACTGAGATCGGGAAATGGCGCAGCTGCTGTTCGTAATCGACGAAGAACCAGAGCTTGTTGTGGAGAATAGGTCCTCCCACTCTTGCTCCGAACTGTTGCAGAGAATCGTCCGGCTTAGGAAGTCCGGCTGCCTTATCGAGGGCATCGTTGGCCCCAGTCGCGGAGTTGCGGTTGTAATAAAAGGCGCTGCCATGAAGCGAATTGCTTCCCGAGCGGGTCACCGAATTCACGAAGCCAGCCCCTCCGCCGTAAATGGCCGAGTACGGGCTCACCGAAACTTGGAACTCCTGGATCGAGTCCTCGCCGTACAGATACGGGATGCGATTGCGGCCGATGATGTCGGAAAAGTAGTTGTTGGTGGCGTTGGATCCGTCCACCGTGAACGCGGTGGACCCGTTTCCGTTAGCGTATCCCGAATCTTCTCCACCCTGCTGACCGGCAATACTCACCAGGCCGGTATCGCCGTCGTAGCTGGTGTTCGGCGTCAAGGTCATGAAGTTGGTGTATTTGCGTCCGTCGAGCGGCAATTGGTTAATAAATGAGTGGTCCAACACCGTACTGGACGAAGATTCCGCCGGACGCAAAAGCGGAAGTTCTCCGTTCACTCTAACTGTGTCGCCTCCGGCTCCGACTTGCAGAATGATGTCCTGTACGGTTGTGTTGCCAACCAGCACGCGCACCAGTACTTGAACATCGCGAAAACCTTTCAGACTGGCTGCGATCGAATAGGCTCCGGGCATCACGGCCGGGAAGTGATAGAGGCCGTCATGATTTGTAGTAGCGGACTGTTGCACGCCGGTGGCAAGGCTCTGTATCACGACGTTGGCACCCGGGACTACGGCACCAGTTTGGTCGGTCACGCGTCCACTGAGAGAACCCGTCAACACCACATTCTGCGCGGTTAGCAACGCACAGCTCGCCAACACCAGCAAAACCCGCCATGCTGCCGGCCGAACAACCGCCAGAATTCTGGCGCCAGTCTGAAAAGGGCCATCAAGAACAAGAAACGGTCTTGGGGACAGCTCATCTTGGCTCATGTCGCCTCCCCTTCATTTTATCCTCGGATTCCTTGGGTGTTCGGCTTGCGCATCGTTGAGTGCGCCAGAAAGTTGTAATCGTGTCCCATTAACGGCAGATGACACCTGCATGAATGAATCATTAAAAAAATGTCATCTTCCTGTCCACCCTGTGCCGGCCTGCGCTGTGCAGACTCTGAACGAGATTTCACGGAGAATTAACAACTCGGTAACATTCACGGCCAATACTGTAGCCTCGCGGAGGTCTTATGAAGACGAATGGACTCGTATTGGCTGGAACTGCGCTGGCGTTTGCGCTGGCGTCCACGCTGGGAACGGCCGCTCAAACTAACGCCGTCGGCACGGGCAAGATCAAACATGTTCTGCTATTGAGCATCGATGGCATGCACGCCGTAGATTTTTATAACTGTTCGCACGGGATTGCCGCTGTGAATGGCGGGAGCCCCTATTGTCCGAATATGGCGACGCTGAGCCAGACGGCAATCAACTACGTAAATACCGAGTCTTCCAAACCTTCAGACTCTTTTCCCGGAATGGCGGCGCTGGCTTCTGGCGGCACGCCGAAAACGACTGGTCTTTACTACGACGTCGCGTACGATCGCTCGCTCGATGGGCCAGCGAAAACGACCGGCACAGGCCTGGCGCCTGGCCCGTGCATCCCGTACGCACCACCGTTCGGAACAACCACGGATAACGACCAAGGCATTGATATCGACGATACCAAGCTGAATGGCGGCGCACCCGGCGCGGGACTCACCGAGGGAGGGATTGCCTCAATCGATCCTCAGAAATTAGAACGTGACCCATTGCAGGGTTGCGCTCCGGTGTACCCTTGGAATTTCATTCGGATCAATACGGCGTTTGGTGTGATTCATGCGGCCGGCGGATACACGGCGTGGATTGACAAGCATCCGTCGTATTCGTTTGTAGGCGGACCCGGCGGTAATGGACTCGACGATTATTATTCGCCAGAAGTCGACTCGACGGTGGTAAAGCTGCCTGGGGTGAAGACGTTGGAAGGCGCCCAGTGCGATCCGATCCGCGACCCACTCGGCACATCAGCGTGGAACTCCAGCTTTGAGAATATCCAGTGCTACGACGCGATCAAGGTGTACGCCCTGTTGAACCAGATTTCTGGCAAAACGCACTCCGGCGCGCCGGCGGTCGTTCCGGCGGTTTTCGGCATGAACTTCCAGTCCGTCTACGTCGGACAATCAGTGAATGAGGCCGGCGTAGCCGCGGGTGGGTACAAGGACGCCGCGGCGGTGCCCAGTGCAGAGCTACTAAATGAGATTGAGTACGTTGATACTTGTATCGGTTACATCGTCGCCGCCCTCAAGACTGCTGACATCTACAACGAAACGCTGGTGATAATCACGGCGAAGCACGGGGAATCGCCTATCGATCCGACCCGTTACGTAGCCGATGGAACCGATACGCCAGCGACGCTGTTGGGCGATCTCATTCCCTATTCCGAGTCACCGCTGAACCCGACCGGTATTGGCGCCACCGAAGACGATGTCTCTGTGCTTTGGTTAAAAAGAGGTGTCAACGTAGCCACAGCCGTCGCCCTACTCGAAAACGATGCGACCGAGATTGGGATGGGCGAAATTTACTACGGTCCTACGGTCGCGCTGAACTACAACGTTGGCGGTTGGGAAGCTGGCGATGATCCTCGCACACCAGACATTATTGTGACGCCGAATGTCGGCGTCACATACTCGAACAGCACGGCGATGATCGGCGATCACGGCGGATTTGCGCATGACGACACGAACGTGATCATGCTGGTGGCAAATCCCAGCTTCACGACACAGACCGTGGCGACCGCAACGACCACCCGGCAAGTCGCCCCGACGATACTGCAGGTGCTGGGTTTAAACCCGGTTCTGCTGGACGCAGTGCAACAAGAAGGCACGCAAGTGTTGGCTGAGGTCACGGCGCAGCTGCGGAAGTAGTCTTGATACATCTACCGTCATTGACTTGATTACTTCCTGCACGTAACATTCGCGCCATGATCGGCCAGACCATCGCGCGCTACCGCATCGTGGAGAAACTCGGCGGCGGTGGAATGGGAGTCGTGTACAAGGCCGAGGACACGGAGCTGGGCCGTTTCGTGGCGCTGAAGTTTCTGGCGGATGAGGTCTCGCGGGATCCGCAGGCACTGGAGCGCTTTCGCCGGGAGGCGCGAGCCGCTTCCTCGCTCAACCACCCCAACATCTGCACAATTTACGACATCGGCGAACAGGACGGGCGGGTGTTCATCGCCATGGAGTATCTGGAAGGCGACACGCTGAAGCACCTCATTACCGGACGCCCGCTGGAAAACGAATCTCTTTTGAGGGTTGCGATCGAGGTCGCTGACGCGCTGGACGCGGCCCATACGGCAGGAATCATCCACCGCGATATCAAACCGGGAAACATCCTGGTGACCAGGCGCGGGCACGCCAAGATTTTGGATTTCGGGCTGGCGAAGCGAACCGAGACAGGGCTGAAGCGGGAGTCGGGATCGGGGTCGGGGTCGGAAGATCCGACGGTTTCGCTGATTGACCTGACGAGCCGGAACATCGCCCTAGGCACGATGAACTATATGTCGCCCGAACAAGTCGCGGGAAAGCCCCTTGACCCGCGCACTGATCTGTTTTCCTTCGGAGTGACGCTGTACGAGATGGCGACGGGGCGTCTGCCTTTCGATCGCGAAACGGACGGAGCGACCTACGGCGCGATCCTGCACGAGAAAGAGGAGTCAGCGAGCAAATGGAATCAGCGGCTCCTGGCGCCGCTGGATGGGATCATCCGGAAGGCGTTGGAGAAAGACCGGGCGTTGCGCTACCAGCATGCATCGGAAATGCGGGCCGATTTGCAGCGCCTGAAGCGCGACACCGAGAGCGGGCAGTTTGGGGTGGGGAGCAGCGCTGCCGTTGCGATCCCGGCCGTGCGGCCGAAGTCCGGAAGGATGAGGCAGATCGCGTTGGCCGCTTTGCTGGCGGCGCTGATCGGGGGCGGCTTGTACTACCGCGCGCATCGGCAAAAGCCGCTGAGCGACAAGGATACAGTCGTTCTGGCCGACTTTTCCAACAGCACCGGCGACGCAATTTTCGACGACACGCTGAAGACGGCGCTGAACGTGGCCCTGAATGGATCGCCTTTTCTGGAGGTTCTCCCGAGGAGCAAGATTGCGGCGACGCTACAGTTGATGGACCGCCAGCCCGGCACCGCGCTCACCCCTGCCGTTGCCCGTGAGGTGTGCGAACGTGCGGGCAGCAAGGCATACATCGCGGGGTCCATCAGCAGTCTGGGCAGCCGGTACGTGATCGGCCTACAGGCGGTGAATTGCCAGAGCGGAGATGTGCTGGCCGAGGAGTTGAGCACCGTGGAGAAAAAGGAACAGGTGCTGGACTCGCTGGGGGAAGAAGTTTCGCAACTGCGGGCGAAATTGGGCGAATCACTGGCGTCGGTGCAGCAATTCGATGTCCCGCTGAGGGAGGCCACGACATCGTCCCTGGAAGCGCTGAAGGAACACAGCCTGGGTTTCAAGCTTTACGACGAGCGCGGCCCGCAAGCGGCGCTGCCCCATGACCTGCGCGCGATCCAGCTAGACCCAAACTTCGCAACGGGTTATGAGACCATCGCCATTGACTACGCGACCCTGGGCGAAACGGAAACTGCGCGACCTTATTACGCCAAGGCATTCGCGTTGCGGGAGCACGCCAGCGAAATAGAAAAGTTGCACATCACGGCCAACTATTACGCCCAGGTGACCGGGGAGTGGGAAAAGGTCGTGGAGCCGCTGCAAGAGTGGATGGCAAAGTACCCGCGAAGCTCATTCGCGCGGGGGTTCCTGGGGAATGCCTATTCCGCCATGGGCGAGCGCGAAAAGAGTTGCGAGGTATATCGGGAAGCGGTTCGGGTCGCTCCGAATTCCAGCGCTTACGCGAACCTCACGACGTATCTGATTGCGGCCGGGCATTTCGACGAGGCAAGGCAGGTTATGGCCCGGGCAGACGCGAAAAATCTGGTTTTTTTTGGGTTTCACCAGAGCCGCTACGCGTTGGCCTTTCTGACGGGAGACGCGGCAGACATGGCAGAACAACTGCGGTGGTTTACAGGCACGCCCGACGAAAACCTGGGGCTCTCCATGGCATCCGATGGCGAAGCCTACGCGGGCCGGCTTGCGAAGGCGCAGGAGCTGAGCCGGAAAGCTGCAGACGCAGCGGTCCGCGCGGATCAAAAGGAAAATGGAGCAATCTGGCTGGAGAACGCCGCCCTGCGCGAGGCGGCTTACGGCAACGCTAGCGCGGCAAGGCAGTGGGCCGGGGAGGGTCTGAAACTATTTCCCGGCAGTCTGGGTGTCAAGGTGGAAGCGGCCTTGGCGCTCGCCATGGCCGGGGACGCAGCGCCGGCCAGTTCTCTGGAGCAAGACGTGAACAAGGGCTATCCGCTGAACACACAGGTGCAGTCACTGTGGCTGCCTTCCATTCGGGCACAGGTGGCACTGAATCGCGGGACGGCTGGGGAGGCTATCAAGGACCTACAACCGGCGGTACCGCCGATTGAATGGGCGCTCATCGCATGGGCAGAGAATATTTCCTGCCTTTACCCCACCTACATTCGCGGTCAAGCATACCTCGCTTCGGGACAAGCGACCGCAGCCGCCACCGAATTTCAGAAGGTCCTCGACCGTGGAGGCATGGTGTGGAATTGCTGGACGGGAGCGTTGTCGCGCCTTGGGATGGCGCGGGCCGATGCCTTGCAGTCGCGAACATCGCAGGGCGCGGATGCTGATGCCGCCCGCATTCGTGCGCTCAGCGCTTACCGGGAGTTTCTGGAACTCTGGAAAGACGCCGATCCCGGCATCCCCCTCGTCAAGCAAGCCAAAATGGAATATGCCGCATTGCAGTGATGGCAATTTAGCGAGGGCTGGGCAGTCCGTAACTGCCTCATCGGGCTGCATCGGGCTGGTAGAAAATAACGATGGTGGGCGCTATAGGATTCGAACCTATGACTTCCACCGTGTGAATTCTATCATTAACATGCCTAAACTCTTTGCCTGCTTTGTTTTTCCGTGTTGTGCAAGCCCCAAAACGGGCCCCAAAACGGCTAATTTTGGTGACGAGTTGGTGACGAGTTTCTTGTTTCCATCGTGAAGGGAGACGGCTCGCATTCAACTTCCGGACAGCCGACGATCCGGGAGTTGCAGCTCCTGCCCTTACGCCGCGCCGTTGCCTGCGATCAATCCCGGTAATTGCGGGCCACGACAAACTTCCCCGAAGCCGACTTCTGGCCCGGAATAACTTGGGGATTGCCCGTCATTCGACCGGAACCAGTGCCTGCGATCGCCCTCGCATCGCCGTAAACTCCCAAGTCAGGATCTTTGGACAAGGGTCACCACCTCATTAGGAAGCGGCGGGGATGCCCCGAATGGCCAGTGCCTTGCCCCCGGTTTTGAAGATCACCTGGATGTTCTGACCGTCGGACCGAGGTTTCGTGCAAAGATGTTTGTCACAATTGGTCTCAAATTTCGGTATTGCGCTCACAAAAAGCAAAAGAGGCGATCTCTTCTCAATCTCGCCTCTTCGCAGTAGTCCGGCGGTTTAGATCGCCTGCACGTTTTCCGCTTGCCAGCCCTTCGGGCCCTTGGTTACGTCGAACTGCACGGTCTGGCCTTCCTGAAGGCTTTTAAAACCGCCCGCCTGGATCGCCGAAAAATGCACGAAAACGTCTTCGCCATTCTGACGGCTGATAAAGCCGTAGCCTTTGGCGTCGTTGAACCACTTAACTGTTCCTTGTTCTATTGGTTGTACTCTTGTTCCTTTGTTTTGATAGTTACGCTGGAGGGAATCGGAAGAAAATCTGTGCAGGTTGCTTGCTGTTGAGGCGAGAACTGCTCACGACCGAGCCGGTCTAACGTACAGAGGCATGGTACGCGGAAAGCGAATAATTAGCAAGCCGCCGGCGGGCAGCGTACTTGGCCCGCAATTGTGATCTCAGTGCAATGCGTGCAAATAGCGTATACTGAATTCACCTTAACCTCGAAGACACGTCAACACGGCACCTTGCGCCTTCGCGATTGAGAGATCGAGAGGCGTCTCGTTGCATCACCGATTATTCCTGAATAGCTCAATCGCCTGCTACCATTCGGGACCTTTTTCATGGCCTCAAGGCCGCTCGGAAGATCACGACGGGTAATCTGAAGCAGACGCACGAAGTTGTGATCGCCCGCCGGTTTACAAACAGCCCCAATGACAGGAGTTGATTATGTCCGCACGCAATGGCGACAAATCCAGATATAACCGGGAGCGCAAACAGAAGATCGCGCGGCGGCAGCGAACCCGCGAACTGCTGAGGCGGGATGTGGAACGCAAATCCGCGCATCCTTCAGCCCGCGCCAAGTCAACAACGGTGCCGGCATGAATACTCCACTAGTGGCGTTAGGACTCTCCGCGCCGATAGCGGATCCAATCAAGAAGAAGCGAGTGCTTCTGGTCGATACCTCGCATGCAAAACGAGATTTGCGTGCCGAGGTGTTGCGGAAGCGGGGAATGGACGTCGATTGCGCTGCTGACATCCCAGAAGCTCGCTCCTGGTG
>DASPSE010000317.1:0-2560 GCA_035624085.1 Terriglobales bacterium | reverse complement strand
GCTTCGCATCAATGACACAGCCCCCAATTTCACCGCCGACACCACGCAGGGCACCGTCAACTTTCACGAATGGATCGGCAACGGCTGGGCCATTCTGTTTTCGCATCCCAAGGACTTCACGCCGGTATGCACCACCGAACTCGGCTACATGGCCGGACTCCAGCCGGAATTTGCCAAGCGGAATTGCAAAATCATCGGCCTGAGTGTCGATCCGGTTTCCGATCATAGCCGCTGGGCCAAGGACATTGAGGAGACTCAAGGCCATAAAGTGACCTATCCGATGATCGGCGACCCTGAGCTCAAGATTGCGAAGCTCTACAACATGTTGCCCGCCGGGAGTGGAGACACATCCGCGGGCCGTACCGCAGCCGACAATGCGACCGTGCGAACGGTCTTCATCGTAGGTCCGGACAAGAAGATCAAGCTGTCGCTGACCTATCCCATGAGTGTCGGCCGCAACTTCGATGAGGTCATGCGGACGCTCGATGCGTTACAGCTCACCGCGAAGCACACTGTCGCCACGCCCGTGAACTGGAAACCGGGCAACGACGTCATCATCCCGACGTCGGTGTCGAACGAGGACGCACAGAAGAAATATCCCGGGGGCTTCAAGACTCTGAAGCCGTATCTGCGGGTTGTGGCCCAGCCGGAGTAAGCAGAGTAGCGCCGGCGTCTCGCCGGCAATTCTCCAACGTGGTGCCCCAGGTTCGCGTCCGCCCTTTGGACGCTAACCTGGGTAGCACCAGAACCCCATTCAGGCCCAAACAGGGCCTGAGCGGGTTAGCCGTCTATACTGACAGTGAGGCATGCCGCTCGTGGGGCGGCGAGAAGTAGGGCAATATGGCGACAGCGCCATCGTCAGAAGCGAAAGCGCAGCACTACATCCCGATGTTCTACCTCAAGGGATTCACGGACAAGCAGGGAAGCCTCTGGGTCTGCGAACGCTTCAAAGGTATTCGAGAGTCGAAGCCAAAGCAGGAAGCACACCGACCGGACTACTACACTGTTTCCGATGACGGCCAGCGCAATGAGACCGCCGAAGACATCCTCAAAGCGGTCGAATCGAAAGCGGCCCCGATTATCCGCAAGTTGGCAAACCCGCAGTACACCCTGACTCCCGAGAATGCGAGTCACGTCATCATGTTCGTCGCGTTCTTGTTTGCAAGAGTGCCGAGTTGGCGCGAACATCTCAACAATCTCTCCGTACAACTCGCCTGGAAGATGCTCCAGCGTGAGGCTGGCGACAAAGAAAAGTTTCACCAGACGTGCCAGGAAATCGAGAAACAGCAGGGTAGGAGCCTCGGTGACTTCGAGAAGTTGCGACGAGACGTTTTGAATCGCAGGTTCGACGTCGAGCAGTCACCGTCGCACAATCTCGGCTCTATGTGCCTCTCCGCCTGCAACATTGCAAACATGTTGGCGAAGATGGACTACCAAGCGTTCTATGCGCCAGAGGGGAAGTTCTTTTTGACTTCGGACTCTCCAGTTTGGACGCTTCAAGACGACGGAACGGGCGAGGCAAGTGTCGGGATGGGATTTGGTTGGGACAACGTCGAGGTCTACTGTCCGCTGAACAAAAGAACCTGTTTCCGGTTGAAGAAGGGAATAAAGCCGATGGGCAGGATAGTTGAGGAGGGGCGTGTTGACCAAATCAACCGCGTGACGATGGCAACTGCCGTCCAATACCTCTACTCATCTGAAGGCCATCGGAGAATCGCTCGACTGTTCGATGAACGCGGTTGCAAGGTTCAAGTCGGCAAGAATGCCTTCATGCCGCATCCTCAACCGCCGGCGCAGTCACCAATGCGGCTTGATTAAACGGACCAGCGGCCCGCTCTAGCCCGATTTTGGCTTGAGTAGGGATTCTCGCGCTGCACTACCCCGACTCGGAAAGTTTCTCCCCGGCATCAGATTTTCTTGCAATGGTTTTACATTTTCATGACAACTGGTTGAGTCGTCTCTCGGTAAATATCTGCTGGCACCACCAACTCACGATTCTTACTAGGAGATAGGAACAATGACCAGGAACATTCGTACATTCATCGCAATGACGTTGCCAATTTTGGCGTTCGCACTGACGCCCAGTACTGCCAAAGCGCAGAGCTTCAGCGGCAATTGGCCCATGACCGAGACTCTTAAACAGTTCAACGAGACGAACTCGTTCTGCCTGACGCTGACCGACAATGGCAGCGAGGGCTTTCCGCACAGCGGCCCGGCCACGTTGAATGGCACCGGCTTCAGCGATTTCTCCGGGATTTTCCAGGTCGTCAACAACCTCCTCGTGGCCACTTTCTACGTAGCAGACGACAACGGCTCCCTCAATGGCTTGGTGTTCGTCGCTCCGGCCAGCAAGGGTGACATCGGCAAGGGCTTCGCCGAGCTGGTCAGCGGCGCTGAGACCGTCACCGGTGCGTTGGCCTTCGGCACGAAAAACGGCTGCTGAAGCCGTCGTTCAGAAAGGCGGATCGCCCACTCAAGCCCCGGTTTCGGCTTGAGCGGGAATTCTCGCGTTGCATTCTCCCTTCCTTTAGAATCACACACGGAAGCGCATGGGGTCCGG
>DASPSE010000186.1:0-2142 GCA_035624085.1 Terriglobales bacterium | reverse complement strand
AAAACCGGCTGCGCGCTGTTCGCAGGGACAAGACGGAGAGGCGGGGAAAATCTTCGTGGCGTCCTGCGGCCTTATTGCCGGCGCTGTATTCTGACAGAGTGAATATGACCACAAAGATCTTAGAGTTCTTACGGCCTAATCCGAAGAGACAATTGGGACCGCTTGAGAAGCAGCTACTTCAGACCTTATGGAAATGTGGAAGTGCAACGGTTCGCGAGTTGCTGGCTCAAACCGATAGTGGACTTGCGTATACCACTGTAATGACTACGCTTGATCGTCTTTACAAAAAACAACTACTTGATCGCAAGGCTGAAGGCAGAGCCTTTCGTTACATGCCGCGACATACACCAGAAGAGCTTCGGAAGGCGGCGGCCGATGAAGCCATTCGACAGATTCTGGCGTCCAACGGGGCACCATCCTTGCCGCTGTCCTGCTTCGTCGAGGCGATTACCGATCATGACGTAAAACTGCTGGATCAGTTGCAGGAACTGGTCGAGCGTAAGCGCCGCGAACTGAAAAAAACGGGGTCACACTAAATGTTTGCGCTCCGTCTCGTGGGTGTTGCTTTGTCCGTATTCATTCTGGCGTATTGCGCGCTTTCCCTGGCGGTGAGTGCGGGCTGGAAGCTGACGGCGAAACTGTGGCGGCCGCTGGCCCCGTCCCGATCGGCAAATTTCCTTCTTGGCCTGCGCCTTATTCCATTGGCGGTTTCGGTCGCCGTTACGACTGTTTATGCAGTGCCGTCGTTCTTGCTTCTAGAACCGGATCACATTGAAGAACCGCTTGGACCGATGTTGGTTTTGCTGGCTGCTGGATCTTTAGCATGGTTATTGACTGCCACCTTCCGGGCGATCGCAGCACAGAAAAGAACATCCCGACTATTGTCGAGATGGGTAAAGGAAGCTAAAGGGATAGAGAAGGGCACAGCATTCCCTGTGTTAAGGCTTCCCTCACGCGATCCGGTTCTCACCGTGGCAGGGATCTGCGCGCCAAAGGTGCTAGTTTCGGAGACGGCAGTGACCATCCTGACTGCTGAAGAACTAGAGGCTGCACTTCGACACGAGATGGCACACATTCGCCGTCATGACAATCTGAAAAAACTGCTGTTTCGCTTCGCGAGTTTTCCGGCGATGGGACGTCTCGAGTCAGCATGGTCGGAGATGTCCGAGATGGCTGCCGACGACGCAGCCATTTCCAACTCTTCGGAGGCGCTCGATTTAGCGTCCGCGCTCATTAAGCTTTCGCGGTTTGCTCCGGTGCAGCCATCCTATGCCATGACGTCTGCTCTGTTGCCCGGGACTGCCACCTCGCTGGCCGCGCGGGTGAGACGGCTGTTCAACTGGACTGACCCACAAAAGCGCGAGACCGGTCCCTTTGTGCTGCCTTTAGTTCTTGTGATCGGGTTTCTCGCAGTTCTGACTTATGGACCGCTGCTCACCTGCATGCACGCCATGACGGAATGGCTGGTGCGCTAGTCCCCGCCTCTCCTTGGCAACTAGCAGCCGGGTTTTTGCGCCGCGGCAACTCTCGGAATGGCTTGCAGGTCGTTCGTGATCTGTACATGGCGCCAGCCGTTCAATAGCCGCTCGACGCCCTCCGCAATCGTCCCACTGATCTCAATCACGAGCCAGCCTCCAGGCTTAAGCGTGGCTTGGGCTTGCGGAATGAGTCGCTCGATGACCTCCAGCCCGGCGGGGCCGGCGAAAACCGCATTGCGCGGCTCAAACTTGCGAACCTCGAGCTGCACCGGATCCTGCTCGGATTCGCCGACGTAAGGAGGGTTCGAGACTACAAAGTCAAATGATTCGGGAGCAAATCCTGTCAGCAAATCCTTTTCGTGAAAGCAAACTCGGCGTTCAAGCTGGTGGCGAGCTGCGTTGGCGCGAGCGATCTCGAGCGCAGCTGGAGAGATATCTGTGGCGTAGATTTCCGCTGCAGGCAATTCCTTGGCCAGAGCCAGCGCAATGCATCCGGATCCCGTGCCGACGTCCACGATTCGCCGCCGGGAGCCCGCCTGGCCTCCATCGACTAAATGCAAAACGGTTTCAATCACGTGCTCAGTTTCCGGACGGGGAATTAGTACGGCAGGCGAAACGATCAGGTCCATGCCCCAGAATTCCTGATGCCCGGTGATGTACTGCG
>DASPSE010000181.1:0-3071 GCA_035624085.1 Terriglobales bacterium | reverse complement strand
GGTGCAGGAACCGATGAAAACGCGATCCAGAGCAATCTTCTCGATAGGCGTTCCTGGGGTGAGTCCCATATATTCCAACATGCGCGCCACGGCTTGCTGATCCGTTCCTGGCTTCAATTGGCTGAATTCAGGTACTCGCCCTGTAACCGGAACCACCATGCCGGGATTCGTGCCCCAGGTGACCAGTGGCGCAAGATGCGAGGCATCGATGTGGACAACGGAATCGTGCTTAGCTTCCCGATCCGAGCTGAGAGCGCGCCACCGGGCGACCGCTTCGTCCCAGTCATGGCCGCGCGGAGCAAAGCGACGGTTCTTCAAATACGCGAGTGTGGTTTCGTCAGGCGCAATCATGGCGGCGCGAGCTCCCGCCTCAATGCTCATGTTGCACAAAGTCATCCGGCCTTCCATCGAAAGCGAGCGCACAACGCCGCCCATGTACTCGATGACGTAGCCGGTAGCGCCGTCTGTCCCGATCTGCCCAATGACTCCTAAGGCGAGATCCTTGGCAGTAACGCCTTCGCCCAGGCTGCCTTTGATTTCTATCCGCATGGTTTTCGGCTTGCGCTGCGGCAGGCACTGCGTGGCAAGAACGTGTTCGACTTCAGATGTCCCGATGCCGAAGGCGAAGGCTCCAAATGCACCATGCGTGCTCGTATGGCTGTCGCCGCAGACGATGGTCATGCCTGGTTGCGTGAGCCCAAGCTCTGGGCCGATCACGTGCACGATGCCTTGGTCAGGCGAGTCGATATCATAGAGAGGAATTCCAAATTCCTTGCAGTTCCTTTGCAGAGCTTGGATCTGCCGCGCTGCGATGGGATCAGTAATTGGTGTGCCGCGCGGTTCGGTCGGAACATTATGGTCTACAGTGGCCACGGTACGCATCGGCTGGCGAACCGGTCGTCCCGCAGCTCGCAAGCCGTCGAAAGCTTGTGGCGATGTGACTTCGTGCACCAGATGCAGATCGATGTAGAGAAGCGGCAGCCGGCCGGACGGCACACACACCACGTGCTCGTCCCAAATTTTGTCGAAGAGTGTCCGTGGGCGTGACATCAATTGTTAACCGTAGCGTCGGCGCTACACGTATTGAGCTCGTTGGCTCTTGCACGCGCCAGGATGCGCTCCGCAACTTTGCGTCCCATTTCTGCTGTTGTAACTGTCGCTTGTCCCGGCTGGGCCAGATCACGCGTGCGGTATCCGGCTGACAGCACGCTGTCCACGGCTGCCTCAACGCACGCGGCCTCGGCATCCAACTGAAACGAGTGCCGGAGCATCATTGCCACGGATAGAATCGCGCCTAGCGGATTGGCAATTCCACGTCCAGCAATGTCAGGCGCCGAGCCGTGCACGGGTTCGTATAGAGCTACCGCACCGCCAATACTAGCCGACGGCAACATTCCAATTGATCCCACCACACTACCTGCCTGATCCGAGAGTATGTCGCCGAACATGTTTTCGGTCAGCAGGACGTCGAAGCTCGTGGGATGCGACACCAACGCCATGGCTGCTGAATCTACATACATGTGCGAGAGCTGCACATCAGAATATTCTTTGCCGACGCGAGTGACCACTTCGCGCCAAAGCCGTGAGCAATCCAGAACGTTGGCTTTATCGACAGAAGTAACTTTACGCCGCCGCGAACGTGCCAGCTCGAATGCCACACGCGCGATGCGCTCAATCTCCGGCTCGGCATATCGCATGGTGTCGATGGCGATACGACTACCCATTGATCCCCGGGTCGATCGCGGCTCGCCGAAGTAGATTCCGCCGAGCAGTTCACGGACGATCAGAATGTCAGTCCCCCGAACGATCTCCGCTCGCAGCGGCGAACAATCCTCTAACGCCCTAAAGCAAAGGGCCGGCCGCAAGTTCGCGAAGACACCTAGTTCCTTTCGCAGTCGAAGCAGACCTTGTTCAGGGCGCAGATGCGCAGGGTAACGATCGAATTCCGGACTGCCCACCGCACCTAGCAGCACTGCTCGAGAACTCAGGCAGCTCTCGAGCGTGCCTTTCGGTAACGGATCGTTACTTGAGCGAAGAGCAGCGCCACCGATATCCTTTCGCGTAAGTTGTAACTCGTGCCCAAAAACCTGCGCAGTGCTTTCTAGGACACGGACGGCTTGGTCGATAACTTCCGGGCCAATGCCGTCGCCGGGCAGAATGGTGAGATTTAGCAGCATTTACGACAGAACTATACACCCCAGAGATAGTCTTCCTGGTCACCGTGACGCTTGGCGATTGCGGACAAGGAGAGCTTCGGAGTGCGGAGGTCAGTCGGAGAATGCACGGGCACGGCATGTTTGTGCCCAGTGTCCGATCCGGTGCTGGCCACAGCTGCACGGGCTTTGCCTTCAACCGCGACCGCAGTTTTTGTGTTCCCGATCAGTTCTCGGAGGTGCTGATCCTGCACCTGCTTGATGCGGTCGGCAAGGGCCACAAATCGCTTATAGATTTCGTCGAGCTCTCGCCGGTCGAACTGATATCCGAGCTGTGCGCAACGAATGCCCAGCGCATGGCGCCCGGAATGTTTGCCGAGCACCAGGGTTGAGTCGGGAACGCCCACCGACTGTGGCGTCATAATCTCGTACGTCAGCGGATTTTTGAGTACCCCGTCCTGGTGAATGCCGGCTTCATGCGCAAATGCGTTGCGTCCGATGATGGCTTTGTTGGGCTGAACGGGAACGCCAGTGATCTCGCTGAGCATCTGGCTGGTCGGAAAAAGCTGTTCGGCGGCAACGCCAGTGTCGAACGCCAGCTTGTCCGGACGGACGCGCATCGCCATCACGATCTCTTCCAGCGACGCATTCCCAGCCCGTTCGCCGATTCCGTTGATTGTGCATTCCACTTGACGCGCGCCTGCTTCGATGGCTGCCAACGAGTTGGCAACAGCAAGTCCAAGATCATTGTGACAGTGAGCGGAAATCACAACATTTTCGATTCTGCGGACCCGCTGGCGCAGGGTTCGAATTAACTCGCCAAATTCCGCCGGGGTGGCGTAACCCACGGTATCCGGAATGTTAACCGTGGTAGCACCAGCCTCGACAACTGCCTGCACGACTTGGCACAGAAATTCG
>DASPSE010000175.1:0-7622 GCA_035624085.1 Terriglobales bacterium | reverse complement strand
GCATCGAAATCGCGCTCCAGCATGGCGAAACTGCCGGACGGAACGGTGACGCCGTCGGAAAGATACCGGTCAGCGCCCCAATCGAATGTTGAGGTCTCGATGTCGGCGCCGGCAGCGGTCATCACCTTTACAGCCTCGGGGATGACTTCCTTGCCGATGCCGTCGCCGGGAATGATGGCTATGCGTTTGTTCTGGCTCACGGCTGGAAAGGTAGCATAAAAGCAGTGGTCAGTGACTTTAGTGGTGCAGTTCGATAAGGAAGCGAGCCAAAACGCGCGATTGTTGAGGTCCTTCGCTCACGCTCAGGATTTCGGCTGCGGACTTCCACTTCGTTCACGCCCGCAAATCGCCTCAAGCTCGCCCAGATCCCTCGCTGCGCAAAAGAGGCTTGCTCGGGATGACAATCAAAACTGCACCACCGCCGATCACCTGACCCGTCGCTCCTCGCTTGTATAATCGAAGATTAGCCTATGAGTTACACAACCGTTCATGACAGCCCTGTAACGGCCAGCCCGGCGGACCAGCGGGTAGAGTTCACTTCCCTGCTGTCGGGCTGTGGAGTCTTTGAGTTGAGCAACGGAGTCAAGATCAGCCTGTCCGGTAATGATCGAATGCGCTGGCTGAATGGCATGATCACGAACAAAGTTCGAGATCTCCCCGCCGGGCAAGGCATCTACGCTTTTGTGCTGAATCCCCAGGGGCACATTCTCGGCGATTTGTATGCCTACAATCGCAGCGAGTCGCTGCTGCTTGATACAGACCAATCGCAAGCGGAGAAATTGCTGGGCATTTTCCGCAAGCACATCATTATGGACAAGGTTGATCTGGCGGAGATGAGTGACAGGTTAACCGCGATCGGCGTAGCAGGTCCGAAGGTTCGCGAAGTGCTGCGTGCTGCTGGGTTCGAACTGCACCAATTGGAACCGCTCCAGTTTGTTGACGTGACTTGGCGGGATCTAGCTCTGAGCGTCGCGCGCGGTGATAATTCGACGGTTGAGTCTTACGAAATCTGGTTGGCTCCTGAGCATGTCCCGCTCGTGCGGGATGCGCTTACGAAATCAGGCGCAACGCCGATCGGCACGGCAACGTTGGAACTATTCCGCATCGCCTGTGGGATTCCGCGGTACGGTCAGGATATCCGGGAACGCGACCTTCCCCAGGAGACCGAACAGCTCCGGGCTTTAAACTTCAACAAGGGATGCTACATCGGACAAGAAATTGTGGAGCGCATACGCTCGCGCGGCGCGGTGCACCGCAAGTTTACCGGCTTCGAGGTACAGGGTCTGCTGCCGGCCGCGGGAACGAAAATTCAGTTTGAAGGGAAGGATGTTGGTGAAGTCACCAGCGCCGCTTGCCTTCCCTTGCCGAGTGGAGACCTGCCGGTCGCGCTCGGCTACATTCGCCACGAAAGTGCAACACCGGGACAGCTCCTGCAAGCGGGTGACGCCCGCTTGACGCTGGCAGGCGTTCTATTCACGGAAGTGTTTCCCAAGTGAGGATGCAGGAAAAATTATGGCTGAGAAGAAACAAGAATCTTTTACCGTGACTGACCGGCGGCTTTTTACGCCGGAAGGGGAGGTTCGCAAGGAGGTTTCAGAAGAGGAAGTCTCAACCTCCAAGGTTGAGCCGCAGCACGTCAAGCCGCAGGAACGGGACCGGGACGTGCCTCCGGCTCCTACGGCAGCCGAACAACAGAAGCAGGCCGATGAATACCGTAAGTCGTCCAAGGATCTGGACACGCGTGTGGAGTTGAGCGGTCATTCTGCCAAAGACCTGGAGATGACCTTCGAACGTTTCACCGCGTCGCTATATATGACTGCCATGCTGCAACTCGGCCTTATGCATGAACAGGGCGGCGAGCCGCGGATTGATCTCATCGGGGCGAGGCAAACCATTGACACGCTCAGCATGATCTCAGAGAAAACCAAGAGCAATCTCACCAGCACGGAAGAAAACCTTCTGCAGAACTGTCTGTACGAATTGCGCATGGCCTACGTGGAAGTCACCAACGCGCTGGCCCGTCCGCCGCAAGCCACCGGAACGGATTCTGTCAAACGATGAAGGCCAGGCTTACGGTGCTGGGCAGCGGCACATCGATGGGCGTACCTACCATCGGATGCGACTGCGCGGTGTGCCATTCTTCCGATCCGCACGATCGCCGGACTCGCCCCTCCGTTCTGATTGAATACAACAGCAACGTCGTGCTCATCGATTCCACACCCGATTTCCGGGAACAGGCCATCCGGCAATGCATTCGCAAAATCGATGCCGTGCTCTACACGCACGCGCATGCCGATCATATTCTCGGAATCGACGACTTGCGCCCCCTCAGCTTCAGGCACAAACCGAATAAACTTCCACTTTACGCCAGTCCGGAAGCGGCGGAGTTTATTCGCAGCATGTTTCGCTACATTTTCGACGCGGATTACAAGTTCGGCGGGCTTGCGCAGGTGGAGCTTCGCATCATCAACGGTCCGATTGAACTCTTCGGCGCAAGCTTTGACCCGGTTCCGGTGATTCACGGTGATGCAGAGATCTATGGCTTCCGCTTCGGAAGCGCCGCTTACCTGACCGACCACAGCGATATTCCGGAAGCGTCGTTCGCCAAGCTGCAGGATCTCGACATACTGTTTCTAGACGCGCTGCGCCATAAGCCGCATCCGACGCATTCGACGGTGGCGAATTCACTACAAATCGTTGAACGACTCAAGCCGAAGCGGGCTTTCTTTACGCATATCTGTCACGACTTGCCGCACGGGGCAACTAACGCGGCACTTCCGGCTAACGTGCGGCTTTCTTACGATGGCATGAAGCTGGAGTTTGAGATTTGAGTAGCTGGAAGTAGTAGTTAATAGCTAAGAAAATCTGGGCCTACGAGCTACTAACTAGTGATTTGAGTCTTGTCATTCCGAGGAGCGGAGCGACGAGGAATCTGCAGTTTCTTAACCTCCAAACTGCAGATCCCTCGCTTCGCTCGGGATGACAACAAAACAGCCCGCTGAGCCATGCAGATTTGTCACAAACTCGAAGATATTCCGGCTGAGTTGGGCCCGACGATCCTCAGCGTGGGAAATTTTGACGGAGTGCATCGTGCCCATGTCCAGGTCCTGCGGACGATTGTGAGCCGTGCTCGCGCGTCCGGATCGAAATCAGTTGCAGTCAGCTTCGAGCCGCATCCGGTGCGCATTCTTCGTCCTGATGCGGATTTGAAGCTGTTGACTCCGACTCCCGAAAAGGTGCGCCTGTTGGCTGCCACCGGACTCGAGGCAGTGCTGCTGCTTCCCTTCACGCGTGATCTGTCGCTGATGACGGCGCAACGCTTCGCCCACGACATTCTGAAGAAGGGCTTGCGGGCGCGTGAGGTACACGAGGGCTACAACTTCCACTTTGGTCACAAGGCCGCGGGCAATGTCACCCTGCTCAGTGAGTTTGGAAAGAAAATGGGCTTTGAGGTTCACGTTTACCCAGAAATGCGCTTGCGTGGAGAACCGGTTTCGAGCAGCCACATTCGGAAGCTGATCGCCCAAGGCCGGGTCAGCCGCGTTCGGCATCTGCTGGCCCGGCCTTTCAGCGTTCTTTCGACGGCCGGCCGCGGGCGAGGATACGGCGCCAAGTACACCGTACCCACCATCAATCTGAGCCGCTACGAAGAACTTGTTCCGGGAGACGGCGTTTACATCACGCGCACACGGGTTGGTCAGGAATGCTTCGATTCTGTGACCAACATCGGCAACCGGCCCACTTTCGGGGTTGAGTCGTTTGCAATCGAGACCCATCTGCTGAATTTCCATCCCATCGAGTTGACTCCGGAGACCGAAGTTGAAATCCACTTCCTGCAAAGACTGCGCGACGAGATCAAGTTCCCGTCAGTGGAAGCTTTGCGCGAGCAAATTGCCGGGGATGTGAAGAAGGCGCGGCGGTATTTCCATTTGTTGAAGCGTTAAGTGACGCTGAGGCCCCGCGTGCCTAGGGAGAGTACACGTCACCAAGCATTGCTGGCCTTGCAGTCGAAGTTCTCAATGAGGCAAGTAGCCGGTTTCCATCGGTAATTTGCCGTCCACTTTAAGCACGTTTACCTGATCGTCGATTGAGTGTACCTCCACCAACCCTACGGCCCCGGGCGTCGTCTCAACGAAGCGCAGCACATCGGCGTCAGAGTCCACGAAGGTGAAGGAATCTTTGTGAGACGAAATGAAGGACTTCAATTCATTGCCCGACATCTTGTTCAGGCGCTCAAGAGTGAGTGTCTCTCCGACGGAGTCCGTGTGCAGCACAATCACCACGTCCTTCTCGTCGCCCCACTTCCGGGTTTCCAGGCGAAATATCCTGCCAAGACGGGCGGAACTAACTTCTCCGGTATTGTTATCTTTGTTGACTACCACCGCCATGTGGTGCGCGAAGCATTGAGCAAAAGAAAACAAGAGAAAGCCGAACAAAGACAACGCGCGAGAACACTTCATATAGGATCACCTCAGAGTGGTTTCTCTTAGCATTCGGTAGCATGCTGCCCACACGCCAAGTTCGCCACTTATTTTCAGGAGGGGGATAAGGTGACCTTAACAAAAAGACCCGGCCTCGGTTGTAAAAAAGGTGTCAAAAATGACGGCAAATGGTTACGTTAGTTACACAGTAGTTCGGGCAGGCGAAGGCGCAAGCGGGCTCCAGACCTGCTCACTCCATTGGCTCTACGACGGGAATCGCTTCGCGTAGCCGCCGATCAGGTAGCTGCACTACGACGATGGCGACAAGCACCAGGAGAATGCCCACACTTTGTAACGGCTGCATCGCCTCGCCGAGCGTGATGGCGGCGATTACGATCGAAAATACCGGCTCCAGGCAACTCACCACGATGGCGCGCGTTGGCTCCAGATGCTGCAGCCCGGCAAAGTAGAAGGCGAATGGGGCAAGCACGGAAATAAGCGAAAACACCAGCAGGAACAGCCACTGGCTCGCAGAATAATGTGCGGCGGCGATTCTCCAGGGCGGATTGATCACGATCCAAAATAAGGATGCGCTGAGGAGGACGTAAAGAAGCACGGTCCAGCGGTCGTAACGGGTCAGAACGCTGTGCCCGCCCACGTTGTAAAACGTAAACGAAAAGGCTGCCAGCATCGCTGCGGTGACGCCGATGGTATCGAGCCGAAATCCGCTAACCCTGAAGATTCCGATGACCAGCGCAATTCCGCTCAGTGCCAGCACCACCGCCAGCACGCGTTGCAAGCTCGGCTTCTGTAGGCCACGCGCAACCGAATACAGCAGGACCCACACCGGCGCAGTGTATTGCAGAATGATGGCGGTCGCCACGTTGGTTCTCTGGATTGCGAGATAGTAGAAGTAATTTGACGCAGCCACTCCAAAGATTCCCAGCGCGAACAGACGGTCGAGGTCGACAGCCGGCAGCTTCAACCGCCGCCAGCCGCGAAACAGGGCCAGCATGCAGGCAAGCAACAAAAAAGAAAATGTGGCGCGGCTCTGCGACAAGATCAGCGGATCGATTGGCTGGAGAGCTTCACCCCGAGGCAAGAGACGACCGGTGAATGCGGCGCGTCCCAGGGTTGCTGCGACTCCCCACAAGAACGTAGCCGTGGCGATATAGAAATATCCGCGAACAGGATGGCGTTTGACGATTTCCAATTGTGGATTGCCGATTTCAGAAGAATAAACCACCGAGGGCACGGAGAACGCCAAGGAATATTCACTTGTCCGAATACTCTATGGTGTAAGTGATCTTTGCCGTTTTGTTGAGCATGGCAGCGACGGAGCAGTATTTTTCCTCCGACAACCGGACCGCATCTTCGACTGCTTTATGTGAGACGTTGCCTCCAACCGTGTAGGTCAACCGGATATCGGTATAAACCATCGGCGGGCTTGCTGCTCGTTGAGCCTCCGCTCTTACTTCCAGGCTTGTGAACGGTTCGCGTTTCTTGCGCAAAATAGTGACGACATCGCTGGCGGTACAACCGCATAAAGCAATAAGAACCAGTTCCATTGGGCTATTGGCAGTCTTTTCTTTGCCCGCATCAATGGCAATTCCATGCCGGCTCGTCGCTTCCCCTGCAAAGCGTTCGTTATCAGTCCAGCGTAGTTTGGCGTCGATCATGTAGTTGAAAACCTCACTCTTTTATCTGCGGTTGTCCGTGCTAGGCTCGGGATGAATCAACACACGAAACAGCTCCGGCGCGGCCTGCTTGAAACGAATCTCCAGTTCAGTTTGCACGTCGTGCACGCGCGAAAGTGGCAGGTCATCGGAGAATGTGCAGTGACATGAGACATAAAGGCGGCCGCGCACGCGTTTGACTTCCACCTCGTGCACATCCAGCACTTCAGGAAACTGTCCGACGATGGACTTGAGTTTCTTCTCCAGTTTCGCGTCACGCACAATCTCATCCGCAGACTCGATGGTTGCCGGCTCGCTTTCAATGTGAGTCAGGATGGAAGAAATCTCCGGCACATCGTGGCGAATCTCGGATTCCAGACGAGTCACGCGATCGTGGGCTTCCTTCAGAGTCAGGGCTTCGTCCAGTTCGAGATGTTGCTCGACGTGTAGCCGCCCTCGCAAATCCTGGATGCTGACATCATGCACATTGAAGTTATGCCGCGTCGCCACGCCCCGCACGCGATCAAAAATATTCTCCCGATGAGGGGCGCGTGGAATGGAATGAACCACTACGTCCGCATCTGGCAGAACTCCATGCACGGCGTCGGTGACGGCATGGGCCACCTGCTCCGAGCGCTGGAAAGTTACGTTGCGTGACAAGCCGACCGAAAGATCCGCGAAGTAACGGTTGCCGGCTCGGCGGATTCGCACGCGGTCCACCTCCAGCAGACCATCCACCCGGGAAACCGCCGCGACGATATTGGCCCGAACGCCAGCTGGGGCCGCATCCAAGAGCGCATCGATGGTTCTTCGCGCCAGCCGCGAACTCACGTAAACCACGACTCCGGCAACAAACAATGCGGCGATGGGATCGGCGTCATGCAGCCAGCCGATGCCATAGATCCGCCCCAGCAGCACCAGCAGCAGGCCGAATGCCACCATGCCAGTTGACCAGATGTCGGTCGAAAAATGCAGAGCGTCGGCTTCTAAAGCCTGGCTGTCGTACTTGGCCGCAATCTTGCCCAAGACGCGTGACCGCCAGAAATCCACTGCCATGGATGTGAACAGCACCAGAAATGCGGGGATGTTCGGGTCGACTTCCACGCGGCGGAAAAACAATCTTTCGATTGCTTCATAAACGATCCACAGACACGTCAGCAGGAGCAGGCCGGTTTCGATGAAAGCGGAAAAATTCTCGATTTTGCCGTGCCCATACTGATGGTCGGCGTCGGCTGGTTTGTCAGAAACGCGAACCGAGAACAACGTAACGACAGCGGCGATCAGATCGAGCCCAGAGTGGGCGGCTTCGGACAAAATGCCCAAGCTGCCAGTAGCCAAGCCGACCACAATTTTCAGCGTCGTAATGGCGATGGCGGCAAGGACCGAGTTCCCTGCCACTGCGCGCTTCTCTGTGCGCATCGCATCTGGACTGTAGGTGACCGGTGACCCCGCCATATAGTGGCATTATCGCCGCAGGCGCTGCTAGCGCCAAGCGAAGTTAATGACGAAGCCACTCGGCATAACA
>DASPSE010000171.1:0-4081 GCA_035624085.1 Terriglobales bacterium | reverse complement strand
GATTATGTGATTCATTTGTTGGCGGCGCGATCTTTCCGTCGAGCGTCATCGCCGCTTTTAACGTGATCAATGGGATATGGTGGCGGATGTATTTGGCGAAAGCTTCGTTTAGCGCTTTGGCTTCTTCTTCCAGCATGCCGGTGGTGACAGTGATTCCGGCCGCGCGAAGTTTTTCAAATCCCTGCCCGCTCACCAAAGGATTGGGATCTTTCATGCAAGCAACGACCCGGATAATACCTGCAGCAATCAACGCGTCTACACATGGCGGCGTGCGGCCTTCATGCGAACATGGCTCAAGATTGATATACAAAGTCGCGCCTCGTGCTTTTTTGCCGGCTTGGTCGAGGGCCAAGACTTCAGCGTGTTTCACACCGTCATAGGTGTAGCTGCCGGTTCCCACGACGACGCCATCGGAATCCACGATGACCGCTCCAACAGAAGGATTAGGCGAGGTCAGGCCAATGCCCTCGCGTGCCAAATCCAGCGCGCGGCGAAGGAACTGTTCGTCAGTCTCGTGGGAAGTGGTCACGCGAATTTATTATTTCACCACACAAACACAGAGGCATAGAGAGCAACTCGACAATTACCGATTCGCTACTGACTGTGAAAAAACTCTACGCGAACAGCGAATCCACAAACTCCTTGGGATCGAACGGCAACAAATCCGCGGCTTTTTCACCCACCCCGACATAACGCACGGGCAATCCCAATTCCCGGCAAATTGCGACGACCACGCCGCCCTTGGCCGTGCCATCCAACTTTGTCAGTACGATTCCAGTTACTCCCGCCGATCCGGTAAACTGGCGGGCTTGCTGCAAGCCATTCTGGCCAGTTGTGGCATCCATCACCAGCAGCGTTTCGTGTGGCGCGCCGGGAATCAGCCGCTGCGCGGTGCGGCGCATCTTCTCCAGCTCGGCCATCAGATTGGTTTTGGTGTGCAGTCTGCCCGCCGTGTCTACGACTACATAATCTGTATGACGCGCCGAGGCCGCCTGCAGAGCGTCATAGAGCACCGCGGCAGGATCGCCCCCGGGTTTTGTGCGGATCACCTCGGTTCCCGTGCGCTCTCCCCAGATTTCCAGTTGTTCGATCGCAGCAGCACGGAACGTATCAGCCGCGCAGAGCAGAACCGTTTTCCCCTGCGACCGGAAAACCTGCGCCAGCTTGCCAATCGTGGTAGTTTTTCCGGTGCCATTGACACCCACAACCAAGATGACCTCCGGCGTGCCATCAACTCTCTGCACCGGCGTTGTATTGGCGGCACTGAGAATGGCGAGCAACTCTTCTTTCAACAAGCGCTTGAGTTCCTCGACGTTCTTGATCTGCTTGCGATCGGCTTTCTCGCGCAGCTTCGCCAAAACTTCCTGCGTGGTCGTAGTTCCCAAATCCGCGGCGATCAGCGTGGCTTCTAAATCATCCAGCGTATTGCGGTCGATTTCCTTGCCGAAAGAAACGACGTCCTCGATACGCTCACTGAGATTTTCCCGGGTGCGTGTTACCGCTTCCTTCATGCGTTCCAGGAAGCTGGGCTTCTGCTGTTCGTCAAGGCTGCCAAAGAGGGTCTGAATCATAATTCTCTAATCTTCGATTATAGCGACAGCTATGGAACGGAAATACCGACTCCTATATACTCTCGCCCATGTCCAAGCTCGACACTCACAAGCCAGGCGCTTTCTGCTGGGTGGAACTGTGCACCACCGATCAAAGCGCAGCGAAGAATTTCTACAGTTCGCTCTTTGGCTGGACGGCTGACGATAGTCCGATGGGGCCGAATGATTTCTATACCATATTCCGGCTGCAAGGCCGCGATGCTGCTGCTGCCTACACTCTGCGGCCTGATCAGCGCTCACGCGGCGTGCCGCCGCACTGGATGCTCTACGTAGCCGTCGACAACGCCGATGCTGCCACCAATCGAGTGGCTCAGCTTGGTGGTCAGGTTCTGGCTCCCGCATTCGACGTGATGGACGCCGGTCGCATGGCGGTCTTGCAGGATCCGACGGGCGCGGTGTTCTCTGTGTGGCAGGCGAAGAATTCTAGCGGTATCGGCATCGCCGGTGAGCACGGCACCCTCTGCTGGTGCGACTTGAATACGCCGGATCAGGGCCGCGCTCGCGGGTTCTACACCGATCTTTTCGACTGGAAGATCACCGAAGACACCGACGACGATCCGCCGTCTGGCTATGTACATATTCAGAATGGAGAAGATTTTATCGGAGGAATTTCGCCGCCGGCGTTTGTGAACCCTCATGTGCCTCCGCACTGGATACCGTATTTCCTGGTCTCCAACTGTGATGCCAGCGCCGCTAAGGCCAAACAACTCGGAGCAAAGATGTACATGGAACCGAAGACACTGGCGGAAGCCGGTCGTTTCGCTATTCTTTCTGATCCCCAGGGAGCAGCTTTCGCCATCTTCCAGTCGATCCCGAGGAAGTAAGCATGTGGCGCCGACAGTGCTGTCCGGCGACGGCCGGCTTCTGTTCTACAATTTCTATAGATCCAGACGGAGGTCACCATGCACGCAGATCGTGTGGAACTCTCATGGGACGCAGCCAAGTCAAACTGGCTGCTTAGGATTGAGGCCGGCGAAGAGGTAATTCATCGCCACTGCGCTGTACCAAAAAACGCCGATGAGCAGACCCTGCGCTCGGCCGCCCGGCAAACTGTGGAAGACGAAGGCTACGAATCCGACGTCTCACAACTGGTCATTCGTCGGTAGGTTCTTGTTTGCGCTCTTTGCGGCAGTGGCGGCTAGAAGCTCTTAACTCCATGCCCGGCCGATGCTGGTTCTAGCCTTTCCGCACCCGTCCGCTTGACTTCCATCAATTCCGCAGCTTTCTTCGCGATGTGTTCGGCGCTGACTTCGAACTCTTTGATCAACTCCCAGGGCGCGCCCGAATCCCCGAAGCGATCCTTCACGCCAATCGCACCAGTAATAATGGGTACTCCATACAACAGTGGAGTTTCCGTAATTACCGCGCTGACCCGCCACGCCAACGCCCCGATTTGGTGCTCTTCTGCTGTCACAATCACGCCGGTCTCGCGTGCCGCCCGCAGAATGGCAGCTTCATCGATCGGTTTCAGCGTGTGCATATTAATGACGCGAGTCTCATATCCGAATTCGGTCTTCAAAATCCACGCCGCCCGCATCGCCTCCGGCACCATCGGACCACAGGCAATGATGGTCAAATCCTCATTTTCATTCTCATGATCCGCGGCAAAGATGGTCTCGAAGGCATCTGCGAAATTGGCATCCTCGCCACGCAGACGAATCACATTCGCCTGTCCAAACTGAAAAGGCGTGTATTGGTCGGTCACAATCGGTGTCGCTTCACGAGCAAATCGAATGTATTTGGGTCCCCGATGCTTCAAGAGCAGATAGTCTGCCGCTTTCTTCGTCTCGTTGACATCGCACGGAACCACAACCGACATGTTCGGCAGGCCGCACATGGCAAACAGGTCTTCCAACGCCTGATGCGTAGCTCCATCCGGTCCTACCGATACGCCGCCGTGCGCGCCTGCAATCAGCACGTTGAAATTTCCGTAGCAAATCGAAGTGCGAATTTGATCCAGGTTGCGCGCCGCCGCGAAGGTCCCATAAGTTCCGAACACCGGCAGCTTGCCTTCCTTTGCCAGGCCGGCCGCTGCAGCCGTCGCCGACTGCTCGGCAATCCCCATGCTGATCCAGCGTTTCTTGCGTTCTGGTTTGCTAGTGTAAAAGTCGCTGATCGTGATCGAGCCGGAAATGTCCAATCCCAGGCAAACTACGCGCTCATCCTCGCCGTTCTCCGCCAGCGATTGGCCGAAGCCCATGCGCGTGGGTTTCATCTGTGCTTTCATGGTCTCTGTTGCATTCCACCAATAGCTGCGGCTGAACTTCGGCATCTTGGCTTCGAGCTTGCGATCGACCTCAGCCTGGTATTGCTTGGCCTTCTCCAGCAGGCGCTGCACCGGAATGCGTTCCGTCAGCCCCAGTTCCGCCAAGCCTTTCATCATTTCTTCGTAATTGGGAGCTTTCCCGTGCCAGCCTGCGACATTTTCTATGAAACTCACACCCTTACCCTTGATTGTGTTCGCCACAATC
>DASPSE010000159.1:0-19997 GCA_035624085.1 Terriglobales bacterium | reverse complement strand
AGCGGTTGATTAGCTGGTTTGATCATTATTTGAAGTGATGGCTTTTAGCTTGTCATTTCGAGGGGATTCCTCCCCGAAAATCTGCTGTTCATATCCAAGAGCAGATTCCTCATGGCTAAAGCCATTCGGAATGACAAACTCCAACTGAGGTCAAGCCAGACTGGATGCACCGCAGTGTAAACTCACGTCATGCCTCCTTCCCGCGGTGCCGGCAGTCTCTTCTCCGAGCAAGCGGACAGTGCGCCCCAACACTATCTTGTCGCCTACATTGACGGCGGAGCGCGCGGCAATCCCGGACCTTCCGGGTATGGTGTCGTCATCCAGGATGAATCGGGCAAAAAGATTGCTGCACTGAGCGAATACCTCGGCCATCAGACCAACAATTTTGCGGAATACCAGGCTTTGATCGCATCTCTGGAGTATGCGATTCAACATGGCCATAAGGCTCTGAAGGTGATCAGTGATTCCGAGTTGCTGGTGCGGCAGATCAAGGGTATTTACAAGGTGAAGAATCCAACGCTGCAGGATCTTCACGCCCGCGCCCAGCAGTTGATCAGGCAACTCGATTGGTTTGCCATCGGGCACGTACTTCGCGGGAAGAATCAGGAAGCGGATCGCCTGGCCAACGCTGCGATGGATAAAGGGACAGGCCGTGTGACGCAGCCGCCGTCACCCCTTGAAGCTCGGCAGGAATTCGACGGGGTTGTTCGCGCTGGCAAGGTCGAGTTGCTCGACGCCACATTACCAGAGGGAACGCATGTCCAGGTGCGCGTTAAGCATTGAGGCCGCGTTACGGCTGAATCGACTGCCTTAATACTTTATGGCACGCTCTCGCTAGCCTCAGCGGAGTGCGCGCTTTCGTTGCCGCGAACGTCAATCGCCGAAACGGAATAGAAGTAAGTGTGCCCCGGAGTCACATTCATATCGCGAAATGCCGGGCTCTTCACCAATTCCGGATTGATCTTTTGTTCCACCGTCCCAGCTTCATGGCGGTAAATGTTGTATCCGGCCAGGTCGATATCGGTGTCGGGCGCCCAGATCAAATCAATAAATGGTTGCTGGCCGGCTCCCGAGAACGCCGCTTGTAAGCCGGAAGGCACTGCGGGCGGGAAAATGTCGTGAGCAAAGACTCGCACCCAGGGAGTGTCATCGCCCTCGAACTGAGTTTCCGGCTGGCCTTCTGCATGAATGAGAGCAACCACGGTGGCGCGATACTCATACGTCTTCTCCCACTCGAAGGTGTGGTCCAGCAGCAGATAGGTGCGCAGTATGCCTAACGGCATCTCGCCTACCGTCGTATCGGTCTTGGTCCCCGGTTCACGACGGTACACGCGATACAGGTGATGCAATTGCTGTGTCTCCGGGGACTGCGGATTTCCCGTCCAGCTCAGAAGTACGCCGTCGGCCGTGACCTGGGCGCGGAAATCGGACGGTGGCGGGAGAGCGATGACCGCCGCAACCGCCACTTGGTTTGACAGCCCGCCGCTGCGCTCGCTTTGATTGAGCACAGAAACTGTATAGAAAACTTCCGCCGCGGGATCATCGTGAAGCAGCGACGGCGGAAGCTGGTCGATGTAGCTTGCCTGACTCTTCGTGGTCAACGCTGGTGACCTGTTCTGACCAGCCAAAGCGGACGGCGGTGGGGACATTGTTCCCACTGGACTCCCGCAGTCGCTGCTTGCTGCATCGCTGCTTCTGCAGATGCGAGTGGTTCCCAAGTGCCGGATCCTCACGCCATCGGTCGTTTCGACGGGGACCGTCCAGGCAAGAAAAACTTTGTCGCCTTTGCGCAGTGCGCGCAGGTCGGTGACGGGCTGAGGCAAGTTAAGCGAAGGCGGCCTGGGGATACCGCTAACGCCACAACCTATAAGAGTCCAAAACGCGGCCACGCAAAGGGCGCGATTGAGATAGGAAGCAGGCTTCATTCCGCGAAAGTCAGCGTAACACGGCGGAGATCGTAGAATCCCCCGGTCGCGACTGCTCGAACCGCTGCCGAGTTCCAGGGTCCGGCTAGTTCTTCCACCACCTCGCGGAAGACGCGTGAGTGGTAGATATCTTCTTTATCTGTGCCCGGCGATATCATGGCTTGCTTGGACGAAGAAGTGTAGCAAGAAGTGATGGAGGACGGGCGTCCTCGCCCGTCTCACTGGCCGCGAAAAAGGTGCGCTGTGCTTCTCCACAGCCAGGGATAGTCCAGCGGATTCCGCACCAGCCCTGCGCCAACGGGATTTCCGACAATGTATTCAACCTTATCTTCAATGCTTTCTTCTCGCCTCAGCGCGCGGTCGAAGTACTCTTCTTCCCAAACCCGCCCTTTGCGCCCAAGCATTCGGTTGATCCTGTGTGCGGATGCGCCTTTGATCACCTGCATGACTTCAGCGATACCGATCGGACCTCGTGAATCCGACAAAGGAGCCAGAACCAAATGCACGTGGTCAGGCATGACCACCACAGCGTACAGCCTAAATTTCTTGCCGTTGCCGGCAAGACAGGTTTCGATGACGATGGTGCGGGCGGGTTCGGGCAGAGTCTGACGCTGATGGGTAGAAAAGGTTATGAAAAAGGCCTTGTCATCAGGCTGATAGTGCGGAAGCTTACGGCGATATTCATATCTCCTAAGCATGATCCATTATCATGCGAGAAAATGCGACGGGCATGTACACCCGTCCTCCATCGCGCTGATCATTCCTGTTTTGGAATTGGTGACGGGCGAGGACGCCCGTCCTCCATCGGGGTGGTAAGCTTGATGCCAGGCGAACGCCGAATGGCTTCCATGATGAATAAGATGATCGTCGCCAACCTGACTCAACGTCCGCTACGGTCTTTGATCAGTATCGTGGCCATTGCCTTGGAGGTCACACTCATTCTGCTTATTGTCGGACTCGCGCTGGGATTGTTGAGCGACTCGCGGCGACGGCAGGCGGGTATCGGAGCCGATGTGGTTGTGATGCCGCCGGGTTCGTCTTTCATTGTGGGTCTCACGGGCGCGCCCATGCCCATGAAAGTTGGGAGCGTTCTGGCCAAACTGCCTCACGTGGTGACGGTGGCTCCCGTGGTCACGCAAGTGTCCACCGCGGGAGCGCTCGAAGTGATTGCAGGGATTGACTTGAATACTTATGAGAAGCTGTCGGGCCCATTTCAATTCGTGTCCGGTGGCCCGTTTCAAGCTCCCGACGACTGCATGGTCGATGAGCTTTTCGCGAAGGTGAAGCACATCAAAGTGGGCGACACAATCGAGATTCTCAACAACAAGTTCCGCGTCTCTGGCATTGTGGAGCCGGGGAAGGGTGCGCGCAAGTTCGTCCAAATCGGCGTGCTGCAGGACTTGATTGGGGCCCAGGGTAAAGCAACCATCTTCTATTTGAAACTCGACGACCCAAACAATGCGGACGCAGTAGTGGATGAAATCAAGCACGTGCCCGGCATGGATCGTTACGTGGCGACGTCGATGGCTTACTACCTTTCCATGATGACCACGAGCAGGTACCCCGGCGTTTCTCAATTCATCGATTTCGTGATCGTAATCTCGGTCATCATCGGCTTCCTGGTAATTTTCCAGTCCATGTACACGGCGGTGATGGAACGCACGCGCGAAATCGGCATCTTGAAGTCGATGGGGGCTTCCAAGCTTTATATCGTCAATGTAATTCTGCGTGAGACAGTGCTCCTGGCGATCGCCGGAATCGTTGTTGGCGTCGTTTTCAGCCTGCTGGCGCGGGTGGGTATTGATGGCCGTTCGACGCTTCGTGTGGTCGTAACCGGAGGCTGGATTCTGCGGGCGACGCTGATTGCGATCGTGGGCGCAATTCTGGGGGCGCTATACCCCGCCTACAAAGCCGCGCAGAAGGATCCGATCGATGCGCTGGCGTATGAGTAGATGTCAGCACTTAGCGATTAGCATTTAGCATTTGGTTCAGAAGAAGTGCCGCTTTAAAACGATTCGACAGGAAGAATCCGATGGAAAAGACTATGCCTGCACGAGTTCGTTTTGAATGCATCAACCCAATCTTGCGCGTGGAAAACATGGAGGCCAGCCTGCGCTTCTACGTGGATATCCTGGGCTTTGAGAACGCGAACTGGGGAAGTGATGAGTTCACGAGTGTAAGCCGCGATGGCACTGGCATCTACCTATGCCGTGGGGGTCAGGGGCAAGGCAGGGCATGGGTATGGGTCGGGGTGGGGGACGTCGAGAAGCTGCACGAAGAGTACAAAGCCAGAGGAGTGACTATCCGCCTTCCGCCGACAAATTATCCCTGGGCTCTGGAGATGCAGATCGAGGACCCCGACGGCAACGTGCTCCGCCTGGGGTCGGAACCGAAGTAGCACGTAGGTCGATCACTACTTACGGGACTGGTTTGCCGACGGCGCTGTCTGAAATACTGTATTGCCGCTTGTCTTTTTGGTCGCCCAATTGCCCCGCCAAGGAACATGGTCCGCTTTGTTGCTCTCGAATAACTTGATTGCGGCTCGAATCTGTGCTACGTAAATCTTGCCTTGCAGGAGCTTCTGTTTGGCATCCGCTAGTGCCTCGTCCCACCTTGAGACGCTACGGTGTTTATTTTCATTTTTTAATTGCATGTTTGCCCTCGCTTGATGTATAAGGGTGAGCGTGCAACCCTCCGACTATCAGAAAGCTCTCGATGCTGCGCACGCTGAGATTCAGGAAATTCTCAGGCAAAAAGCCACGCTTGATTTGCGGCTGACGCAACTCAAGAAAACCATTGATGCGCTGAATGCGCTGGTTCAAGAAGCGCCCACATTGGAAGACAATTGGATAAGTGCCGTAGCTGGAATGCTCGGGGATGTAGGCATCAGTAACGCGATCCGCTGCGTTTTGCTGGAGTCCCCTGTTCCGATGACGCCGGTAGAAATAAGAGACGCTCTTGAAGTCCACGGTGTTGCGCTCGGGCATTACGCAAACCCGCTGTCTGTAATTCACAACACCTTGAAGCGGCTCACCGACCAAGGAGATTTGCAGGCAATCCCCGATGGATTTGGTCAAATTCGCACGTATAGCCTTCATCCCGTTGTCGCTGACAAGATGCGCCGCGATGCAAGCCAACAACTGATAGATGCGAGGCAGAGCGATTTCCCGCACGATCATCCCGTCGCCGTCGCGCAACGTCGTGACCGGGAAAAAAGCAAGGTCCCGCCGAACTTCGTACCTCTGAACACTCCTGCCGAGAGTATCTTGAAGAGGAAAAAATGACTTTAGGTGTTCAATCCACGCGAAAGGAGAAGTGAAATGAGAGGTCCACCATTGACTAAATGAGCCGAGGGCATTCATGGGCAGCAACCCGTGGATGCCCCCTCCTGTGGGATCGTAGCTCAATTGGCGCAGAGCAACGGACTTTGAATCCGTAGGTTGGAGGTTCAAGCCCTCCCGATCCCACACACCTAATAAAGCCCCGCCAGTAGCAGCAACCACCGACAGGGCCAATCGACACGCGGGGTAAGCCGCAATGCCGACGCAGAGCAATTTTAGCACGGCTTGTCTTGCGAGAAAGCACAGGCTGCCGTGACATCGCGTACTTAAGGCACTGGCTGGCCCACTACCTTCGTTGACAATCTCCAGCCCCTACGCTATCTTTAAGTCTTTAGCAGTCCTGCGGTTGCCCGCCTGATAGCCCTGCGCGTTCAGCGCTTGCGAGGTTACTCAGCGGTCTTCTTTGCTTTTTTCATTTTTTGGAGATTTGCAATGTCAACCTATTTCCCCAAAGCGGGGGAAATTGTGCGCAAGTGGTATGTCGTGGACGCCTCCGGGCAGACGCTGGGGCGTCTGGCGTCGCAGATTGCAAGCCGCTTGATGGGTAAAGAAAGTCCGAGGTACACGCCGTTTCTGGATACCGGCGATCATGTGATCGTGATCAATGCGGAGAAGGTCAAGATCACCGGCATGAAAGCTGAACAGAAGGTGTATCAGCACTACACCGGATATCCCGGGGGCTTGAGGACGGAGGATTTTCGCAAGCGGTTTGCGAAGAGGCCGGAGTTAGTGGTCGAGCAAGCCGTTTTGCGCATGTTGCCGAAGTCCAAGCTTGGGCGGCAGATGATCAGCAAGCTTAAGGTTTATCGCGGCGATAAGCACCCGCATCAGGCGCAAAAGCCTGAAGCATTGGCGGCGAAAGCGTAGATTTGGCAGTATCAGGAATCTTCGGAAAGGTGCGCAGCACTGGGTTGGCTGAATGCTGGCGGCTGAGTGCTGAAAGCTAAGAAATGGCAGAGTCACTTCAATATTACGGTACAGGGCGACGCAAGTCGGCGATTGCGCGCGTATATTTGCGTCCGGGGGGCGGCGATTTCAAAGTGAACGGACGTCCGTTCGATCAATATTTCGTGACCGAAGCGCAGCGCCGCAGCGCGCGGGAGCCGTTGATTTCGACCGAGACCGGGAGTTCGTTTAATATTGTTGCCCGAGTTTCCGGCGGCGGCGTGAATGGTCAGGCCGATGCGGTCAAGCTGGGAATTGCCCGCGCTCTGATGCTGTTCAACCTGGAGCTGCGTAAGAAGCTTAAAGCTGACGGCTTGATCAGCCGGGATTCGCGTACCAAGGAACGCAAGAAGTACGGGCAGAAGGGCGCCCGGAAGCGCTTCCAGTACAGCAAGCGGTAAATGCAGATTCCTCGCACGTCCTCGCCGCGTAAACGCGGTTTCGGACGGCTCGGAATGACAAGGGTTTTGGCTAAGAGCTAGAAGCTAATAGCTGGTAGCCGGGTTTTAGGTGTTCAATTCTTCCTGTCCTCGCGATGCGGAGACGGGGATAGCAATCCGGAACGACACGAAACTGACTGCGCCGGATGTAGACTAAACGAGGAGGTTGATTGGCTAACATCACCATGAAGGAGCTGCTCGAAGCGGGCGTCCACTTCGGGCACCAGACCAAGCGCTGGAATCCCAAGATGAAGGAATACATCTTCGGGGAGCGCAACGGGATTTACATCATCGACCTGCAGAAAACGCTGAAGATGTTCAAAGAGGCGTCGAAGTTCGTGCAGGACCTGGCCGCCGAAGGGAAGATCATCCTCTTTGTGGGTACCAAGCGCCAGGCGCAGGACGCAATTGCCGAGGAAGCGACACGCAGCGGCTGTTTCTACGTCAACCAGCGTTGGCTGGGCGGGCTGCTTACCAACTGGGTAACGGTTCAGAAGTCGGTGAAACGGCTGAAAGAGCTCGACGACATGGCCACTGATGGCCGCTATGAGTTGCTACCCAAGAAGGAAGTCATCAAGCTCGAGCGCGAGCGCAAACATCTCCAGGCCAACCTGGCGGGCATTAAGAACATGACCCGCCTGCCCGACGCGATTTTCGTGATTGACTCAAATAAAGAACAGATCGCAGTGCGCGAGGCGCGCAAGCTGGGCATCCCGGTGGTTGCAGTGGTGGATACAAATTGCGATCCCAGCGAAGTAGATTACGTGATTCCAGGGAACGACGACGCGCTACGGGCGATACGACTGTTTGCCACCAAGATTGCCGATTCGGTTGCCGAAGGCGCCCAGTTAATGAGTGACAAGCAAGTGGCCGAGTTGGCCGCCGCCGCGGGCGCGGCGCAGCAGGCTGAAACAGCCGCAGCCGAAGCTCCCGCTGAAGGAAGGGTCGAGATCACCGCAGCAGAAGAGGCGGGGTCGGAAGACATCAGCATGGAAGAAGTGCTGGGCAGCGGCACGCGCAAACAGCCTGCCGCCGCGAAAGAGGTCAGCGCGGACGAGGAAGAGATCGAGCATCAGACCTACTGAGTGAGCTGAAACGGCAAGATTACATCCGGGCTTCAGCCCCCTGAGGGAATTCAGACCCGCGCGGGTCGTCCGGCGCGGGTCAAAGTTTGTTAGACGCAGTTTCGAGTCTCCTGTTTTTGGTTTCGAGTCGCTGCAATCTCGAAACTGGAAGCCTGAAACTGGGAACTGATTTTATGAGCACATCGACCGTGAATATTTCTGCGACTCAAGTGAAAGAGCTCCGCGAACGCACCGGAGCCCCCATGATGGATTGTAAGCAGGCGCTGACGGAATCCAAAGGTGATATGGATCAGGCCGTCGTCATCCTTCGCAAGCGCGGCGCTGCGGTCGCGCAGAAGAAGGCTGCGCGCGTCACCAGCGAGGGTTCCGTGGCCAGCTATATCCACGCCGGCGGCAAGATCGGCGTGTTGGTGGAGGTGAATTGCGAGAGCGATTTTGTTGCTCGCACCGACGACTTCAAAGAATTGGTGCATGACATCGCCATGCATATCGCGGCCAGCGACCCGAAATTTGTCCGCAAAGAGGATGTAACTCCCGAAGCCTACGAACGCGAGAAGGACATCTACCGTTCGCAAGCGGCTGCTACCGGCAAACCGCCGCAGGTGGTGGAGAAAATCGTCGAGGGCAAAATGGGCAAGTTCTACGAGGAGGTTTGCCTTTACGAGCAGCCCTTCATTAAAGATCAGACGATGAGTATCTCCCAACTTATCGCAAGTAAAATTGGCAAGCTCGGCGAGAACATCTCAGTGCGCCGCTTCGCCCGCTTCAAGGTGGGCGATGCGGGCGAAACCATCGCCATCAGCAAGCCGGAACAAAAAGCTGAGTAAACAGAGGGCGCCATTGGCGCCCTTTTCACTGCGAAGAATCTGAAGATCTCGATGACAACTCCCATTTTCAAACGTATTCTTCTCAAGCTCTCGGGCGAGGCCCTTGCGGCTAACCAGGGCTTCGGCGTTGATCAGACAAGAATTCACGAAATTGCCGCCGAACTGGCCGACGTCCATTCTCTCGGTGTGCAGATCGCCATCGTCGTGGGTGGAGGCAACTTCTTCCGCGGAGTGGCAGAGCAGGCTCGTGAGATGGATCGCGTCTCCGCCGATCACATGGGAATGCTGGCGACAGTAATTAACGCTCTTGCGTTACAGGACGCGCTGGAGAAGCAAGGCGTATATACCCGGGTGCAATCAGCCATCGAAATGAATCAAGTGGCTGAGCCTTTCATTCGCCGCCGCGCGATACGACACCTGGAAAAGAACCGTGTAGTGATTTTTGCCGGTGGCACCGGCAATCCTTATTTTTCCACCGACACCGCAGCCTCACTGCGCGCTATGGAAATCAAGGCGGATGCGATCCTCAAGGCCACAAAAGTGGACGGCATCTACGACGCCGATCCATTGCTGGTGAAGGACGCCAAGAAATTTACCGAGATCACTTATCTGGACGTGCTGAAACTGGGGCTCAAAGTGATGGACTCGACCGCCATTTCGCTGTGCAAGGACAACAACCTGCCCATCATCATCTTTAACCTCAATCGTCGGGGCAACATCCGGAAGGTGGTCACCGGCGAGAAGGTAGGATCGCTGGTGAGCGCGTAAGGTGAAGTGTCTTTCAATCTTGTCATTCCGAGCCGCTCGCAGCCGAAGGCGAGAGCGTGTCGAGGAATCTGCATTTCAGGTTTATAATTCACGGTTTTGATCCGTTTTCCAGGGAGCTTTCAATGGCTCAAGCTAGTATGGCCGCGATTCCCGGCCTTAAAGATACCTACATTCAGCTGAAAAGCCGCATGGACAAAGCGGTCGAGGACTTCCGCAAGGCCATGGCGGCCACGCGCACCGGACGCGCCAACGTACACATGCTCGACGCGGTCAACATCGATTACTACGGTTCGCAGATGCCGCTCAACCAGATCGCGCAGGTGCACGCGCCGGAAGCCCAACTTATCACCGTGCAGCCATTTGATCCGACTTCTTTGGCGGCTATCGAGAAGGCTATTCGCACCGCCGACCTCGGCCTGAACCCGATGAACGATGGCAAAATCATTCGCGTTCCCGTTCCTCCGCTCACTGAAGAACGCCGCAAGGACATGGTCAAACATCTGCACAGAGTTCTTGAGGAGCATCGCACTGCAGTCCGTAATATCCGTCGGGATGGCAACGATGCCATTAAGAAAGCGCTGAAAGACAAGAAAATCACCGAAGACGATGAGAAGCGCGCCATGGACGAGATCCAAAAACTTACCGACGACGAAATCAAAAAGATGGAAGACATGAGCAAGGCCAAGGAAAAAGAAGTACTGGAAATTAAGTAACCCTCTCAAGGCAGCCAGGCGCAAAAAGCCACACCAGCGCGCCTGTCTCAGCACCGTGCAGGTTACTTGTGTACAACCGCCAAAGGCCTTGTCCGGCAGCACAATGACCTCCGTAACTTTCCCAAGTCACAGAACTTTTCTAACCTGCGAGTGTTTCTTATCTGCATAACGTGATGTGCCTGGCTCCCCCGGGCAATCTCGGTAACAAGGAGGAGCGATCCATGAAACGGTTTGTATTGCTTACAGCTTTGCTTGCGCTTATAGCGCTGACTTTCACCGCCTGCGGAGACAGCAGTAGCAGTTCGCCGTCGCAGAGCGGCAGCACACCGCAGTACCAGGCCTTCGTTACGGGCGAGGACGCGCCTGTGCCGTCGGTGATCTCTTTCTACATCACCATCAACAGCATTACCGTCAGCAACAGCTCGAGCACGGTGACTCTGCTTTCTCAGCCAACCACGGTTGACTTTGGCCGGTTGATGGGCCTCCGTTCCTTGCTGGGCTTCAACAAGGTGGCTGCGGGTAGCTACACCAGCGCGACCTTCACCCTCGCCAGTCCGGTGATCTATTACGTGGACATGACAACCACGCCACCCTCGGTTGGCAAAATAAACGGCACCCTCACCAACTCTACAGTTACGGTCGCGTTTCCGAACGGAAGCCCGTTGACGGTGAGCAGCAACGGCCAGGCGGGTCTGCACATGGACTTCGACCTCCGGCAGTCTCTAGCGGTGGACAACAACGGCCAGATCACGGGCAGCGTTAACCCGACTATCGAGGTGATGGCGGTCTCGGCTTCCTCGGAGTTGGGACAAATCACCGAATTCACAGGATCAGTCGTGTCGACGAGTTCGGCCGAGAATACCTTCACAATGCAGGGTCCCTATGGGTTCCAGGAAGTCATCGACGTCAGTTCAGTGTCGCCGCAGACACTATTTAACGGCAGTTACACTCTCGGCAGCTTGCCGACGAATGCGATTGTTTCCGTTGTAGGCACGTTCCAGGCCGATGGCAGCATTATGGCCAGCGACGTCGAGGTGATCACCACCGACAAGGCCTTCATTTCAGGCCGCATTCTTGCCGTGGCGCCTGGACCAGTGGTTACCATGTTCGTCGGGGAAGAGCTACCGGACCTCAGCCCGACCATTCCAATCGACACCGTTTATACCGTCAATCTGAGTGCAGTGACCCAGTACGACGTTTGCTTTATAGACAATTGGCTCACTGGACAATTCTTCAACAATTCCACGCTGGTCGTCGGACAGCGCATCTTCGTCGGCGGCAGCTTCCAGAACGCAACGTTTACGCCCGATCTGGTGTCGTTGCGGCGCCAGGGTATTTTGGGCTCGCTGGTTGCGAACAGCGTAAGTATCAACAGTGGCAACCAGGGCAGCTTCGAAATGCAGAACGATCTGCTCATGAGCTACTCCGCGGGCGGGCCGTTCACGGTCTACACTGGCGAGCCGACCATATTCGAGAATATCAACGGGCTTGCTGGTTTGCAGTCTGCCGGCGCGGCCAACCTTGTGACCCGCGGGCTAGTATTCAAGGACCTCAACACCCAAAAGCCCATCGTGGTGGCGGGGCGGGTCCGCGTGTTGCCGTAATTGAGAACACTGAACTTTCGCGGGGCGGCCTTGCGCCGCCCCATTTTATTTGTCTTTTCCACGCGTCTACGTCCCGGACTATGACCGTATAATCGATAGGACGTGAAACAAATTGTCCACGCCGCTTGCCCGCACGACTGTCCTGATGCCTGTGGTGTGCTCATTACGGTGGAGGACGGGAAGGCCACCAAGATCCAGGGTGATCCCGTCCATCCGGTGACGCGCGGCTTTCTCTGTGCCAAAGTGGCCAAGTATCTGGATCGTGTGTACTCGCCCGATCGCGTGCTATACCCAATGAGGAGGGTTGCACCGAAGGGCCCCGGCACAGCTTGTGTGGGGACGGGCGCCCTCGCCCGTCCGGGCGGAGCGGAGCTCCGCAACACATTTCAGCGTATCTCCTGGGAGCAAGCACTCGACCAAATCACTGCTCGCTTCAAGCAGATCATCTCCACGTTCGGCAGCGAATCCATCCTGCCTTACTCCTATGGCGGCACACTCGGTGTGTTGAATGGAGCCTCGATGGATCGCCGTTTCTTCCATCGGCTGGGCGCATCGCAACTGGATCGCACCATCTGCTCGAAGGCGGGCGAAGCGGGCCTGAAATCTGTGATTGGCGTAAAGCTGGGCACAGAGCCGGAGCAATTTCGCCACTCGCGTTACATCATCGCCTGGGCTGCCAACATCCATGGCAACAATGTGCATCTCTGGCCGTTCATCGAAGAAGCCCGGCGTCAGGGAGCGAAGCTGGTTGTAATCGATCCTTATCGTACGCGCACTGCCAATTGCTCCGACTGGTATCTGCCCATCAATCCCGGCACGGACGCGGCGTTAGCCCTCGGCATGATGCACGTCATCATCAACGAGAATCTGTATGACGCCGATTACGTCACGCGACATACCGTCGGTTTCGAAGAGCTCCGCACCAAGGTGCAGGAGTACCCGCCACAGCGAGTTTCACACTGGACCGGAATTTCTGAGTCTGACATCGTCAAACTGGCCCGCGAGTACGCCATCACGCGACCGGCCGTCATTCGCCTGAATTACGGAGTTCAACGTTCCGAAGGCGGCGGTATGGCCACCCGCGCTATCACGATGCTGCCTTGCATCACCGGTTCGTGGAAACATGTTGGAGGTGGGCTGCAGCTTTCGACCAGCGGCGCTTACCAGCTGAAGGAAGATGCCTTGGAAAGACCCGATCTGATGCTCAAGTCGCTCGGGCGCCCGGCACGTGTCGTCAACATGGTCGAACTGGGGAAAGCGCTAAATACGCTCACCGCTCCTCCCATCATGGTGCTATTGGTTTACAACTCCAATCCGGCGGCAGTCTGTCCCAATCACAGCGAAGTCATCCGCGGGTTGCAACGCGCCGATCTGTTCACCGTGGTCCACGAGCAATTCTTTACGGATACCACCGACTATGCGGATATCGTGCTGCCCGCGACCACATTCTTTGAACACAAAGACATGCAGAAGGCGTATGGCCATTATTTTCTGCAGATGTCGCATCAGGCTATCGAGCCATTGGGCGAATGCCGCCCGAACATGGAGCTGTTCCGCGCCCTGGCACACAAAATGGGATTCGAGGATAGCTGCTTCCAGGAATCTGTCGATCACATGATGGACACGGCTCTCAGCTCCGATAACCCATGGCTCCGGGATATCAATCGGGAGCGGCTGGAAAAGGAAGGGCATATCCGCTTGAGCTTTGGCAGGGACCGTGTGGAGGCGGGTCTTCGACCCGCGCAGACAGGTTCCTTCGACTTCGCTCAGGACAAGCTCCGACCCGTCCCCATGCAGGCAGAGTCTGTCCCCTTTCTTCCCTTTGCTAACGGCGGTTTCCCGACCTCGAGTGGCAAAGCCGAACTGTATAGCGAATCGCTGAAGGCGCAGGGGTTGGATCCTGTGGTTCAGTTCACGCCTCCAACCGAGTCGCGGCATGGTGAGCAGGCCAAGGCTTATCCGCTCGAACTGTTGGCGCGCAAGGCCGATAATTTTCTGAACTCCAGTTTCTCCAATCTGCCGAGCGTGCAGCAGATGGAAGAACCCGGGTTGCTGGAGATGAACACAGCCGATGCTGGAGCCCGCGGAATCGCAGACGGCGATACCGTACGCGTATTCAACCGTCGCGGAGACATTCTTCTCAAAGCAAAAGTAAACGGCGCAGTGCAGGCCGGGGTGGTCAGCGCGCGCCTTTTGTGGGCTAAGCTCAGTTCTGAGGGTAAGAACATCAACGTGTTGACCTCGCAGAAACTTACCGACCTGGGCAACTCCGCCACGTTTTATTCCGTCTTGGTTGAAGTGGAGCTTTTCAAGCCCGCTTCCGTTGGGAACTGAGGCGGCGTGCTTGGACGCTCTCCACGGCGCTACCGTATAATTGCGGTTTTCCATACTCCCATTTGCTGAGGTAGAGGAGATTCTTCGCTCTCATCACGATAGCCCTGCAACCGGCAAGGGCAGGTACGGTCGCGCATGGCGAAGTCCCGCCTCCGAGCGCCGTCCATGTTCTTCATTCTTCGAATGTTACTTCAGACTCCGACGTTTAGCCGTCGTGCTGCTGCTGGGCATCTTGCTTCCCGCTTCCCTCGCCCATGGGCAACAGGAACTGATCGCTGGGTTCGAGGTCCATGGCAACCGCCGCATCCCCGCCGAGACGATTAAGGCGCGCATCTTCAGCCGCGCAGGGGATGTCTACGACGAAGCAGCCCTCGAGCGCGATTTCAACTCCCTCTGGAACACGGGATACTTCGAAGACATTCGTTTCGAACGGGAAGAGAGTCCCAAGGGCTGGATCATCCACATTTATGTGAAAGAGCGGCCCACGATCAGGGAAATCAACTACGAGGGATTGAGTTCGGTCTCCAAAAGCGACGTGCTGGACCGTTTCAAAGAACGAAAGGTGGGCCTGTCAGTCGAGAGCCAATACGATCCGACCAAGGTGAAACACGCCGAAGTCGTGATTAAGGAGTTGCTCTCCGAACATGGCAGGCAGTTCTCCACGGTTCGCACCGAAGTGCGACCCATTCCTCCGGCAGCGGTAAGTATTACCTTCGTGGTGAAAGAAGGGCCAAAGGTAAAGGTCGGCAAGATCATCTTCACGGGAAATCAGCACGTCAAGAGTCGTATTCTGCGCGGCGCGATGAAGAATCTGAAACCGATCGGCATTCCTCATTCGATCTTTTTGGAGAATCTCTTCGCGCGCACATACGATGCCACGAAGTTGGATGAGGACACCGAGCGGGTCCGCCAGGAGTTTCAGAACCGCGGCTACTTCAAAGTAGTGGTGAACGAAGCCAAAACCAATATCCACGACACGGGGCACAAAGGGTTTCATGTCCCATTGATCCAGCAGGGCCCGGGAAAAGCCGTAGATGTAACCATGCCCATTGAGGAAGGTGATAAGTACCGGTTGGGCGAGATTACTTTCAAGGGCAACAAGGCGATCCCGAACAGTCAAGCGTTGCGCAACCTATTCCCGATCAAAGATGGAGATGTCTTTGACCGCAGCAAGATTGGCAAGGGCCTGGAAGCCCTGGGAAAGGCTTACGGCCAATTCGGCTACATAAACTTTACGTCAGTTCCCGACACGCGTTTCGATGAAGAGAAAAAACTGATTTACATCGACATTGATGTCGATGAGGGCAAGCAGTTTTACGTTCGGCGCATCGAGTTTGAGGGCAATACCACGACGCGAGACAAGGTGATCCGGCGCGAAATTGTGCTCGAAGAGGGCCAGGTTTACAACCAGCAGCTTTGGGAGCTGAGCCTGCAGCGCTTGAATCAATTAGGATTCTTCGACACCCTGAAACCGGAAGATCCCAGCGTGACCGAGCGCCATTTGGATGAAAAGAACGGTACCGTCGATCTGCTGCTCAAAGTCCATGAGAAGGGGAAGAACAGTATCGGCTTGAGCGGCGGCGTCAGTGGCCTGGCGGGTACGTTCATTGGGCTCAGCTACAGCACCAACAACTTCCTGGGCAAGGGCGAGACGCTCACGATTTCCGCGAACCTCGGCAATCTGGAACGCGCCATTAACTTCGGCTTCACTGAGCCTTATCTTTTCGATCGGCCCCTGACAGCGGGGTTCAACATTTACTTCACCAAGTTCATCTTCGACCAAGCCCGCGAAGCCGCTCTCTTCACCGGCCAGCAAATCTCTCTGCCTTCGGCCTTGCAGGAGAATCTGCAGAACTACACACAATCGAGCAAGGGTTTTACCGTCAACTTCTCGTATCCGATCCGGCGTTCATTCAAACGCATCGGCATCAGCTACCAGCTTGATAATTCCTCGATCGTGGCTCTCACCACGGCTTCCAAGACCTTATTTGATTTCCTGCAGTTCAGTGGAATCAGCGGCCCCAGCGCGCTCAACGGAATTGTGACCAGCAAGATTACGCCCAGCTTCACGTATAACTCGCTGGACAGGGCTCTATTTCCTCACAAAGGCACCAGCATCTTCCTGGGCACCGAATTCGCCGGTCTGGGTGGAACGGTCAGAACCATTCGGCCGGTCGCCTCCTACAAGCACTTCATTCCCCTGCAGAAAAGGCGCAACACCGTGGGTTTCAACCTTACTGGGTCTTTCTTGACCGGCTACGGCGGGCTGGTGCCGCCTCCTTTCCAGCGCTTTTACGATGGCGGCGAAAACGATTTGCGCGGCTTTGATATCCGCTCGATCTCCCCTGTGTCCTTCCTGCCAACTACCACCTCGACTCCGCTGCGCAACCCCGATGGCTCGCTGGTGCCGAAGAACCCCGCCAATCCTCTGCAAGGCAGTTACACGATTCCGATCCCCGTCAACCAGATCGTCTTTCCTGGTGGCGATTTGAGCGTAACTGGCAATGCGGAATACCGGATTACGATTGCCGGGCCTGTGGCTTTGGCGCCTTTCGTCGATATGGGAGTCGAACCGATTCTCAGGGACTCTCAGTTGAAGATTTCGACCACGCAGTTGAATCTGCTGAACAGCACTGTCTTCGGCTGCCCGTCATTGGACATTGCCTTTGACTGCACCGGCGGGGTGAAAGAAACATTCTCTCAGTACCTGAAGCCCTTAAGCGGCACAAACTGGGTCCCGAGAATGTCGACCGGTCTGGAATTGCAGGTTTTCCTGCCCGTCATCAATGCTCCGTTCAGGATTTATTGGGCGTACAATCCGCTGCGCCTCGATGAGATCGCGAACTCACCGATTCCCGTCACCCGCAGTTTGTTTCCTCCGGGGGCGGCGGGTGACTACACGTTTCAAGTCGCCAAGAACGCCTTCGGTCCGCCGTACCGGCTGCGCGAGCCGCGCAAAACCTTCCGCTTCACGGTGGCAACGACGTTCTAGAGAACCAGGTCTCAGGTGTAGGGTCTCAGGTGTCAGCTTTCTGATATGAGGAATCACCATGACAGCCATGGACCTGAGACCAGACACCTGAAACCCGTTTGACGCTGCGGTGCGCTATTCCTATAATGAAAGTCATCCACACCATGACAATTTGAAGCATATGGGGTGGTCATGTGCTTGCGACGTTGGCGCGAGCACCGGGATTAGGTCTGCCTTGTGGTTTTGATCGTAACGCAGGCAATTCTCCCAGAATCATTAGTGAAAAGAATCCGAGCAAAATTCCCGGAGACAATTTCCAAGGAGTCCAATAATATCCCCATGAAAAACAAGCTTGTCCGGTTTCTTCTGGCCGCCGTGTTTGCCCTCCCTGTGACTACGCTGGCACAGGCTGGCAACGCGGATTCCGCCTTGCCAGCCGCCCCGAGCGCCGCTAACACTGCCAATGTGGCAACGGAACCCAACAGCGGCGGCGCAAGCAAGATCGGCACTATCAACATCGAGCAGGCCATCTTTGCCAGTAACGAGGGCCAGCGGGATTTCGAGGCGCTCGGCAAGAAGCTCGAGCCCAAGCAGACCGAGTTGAAAAGTCAAAACGACGAAGTAGAGAGTTTGAAGAAGCAGCTCAACACGCAGAGCGACAAGATGACCGAAGAGGCCCGCAATAATCTGGTGAAGCAGATTGAGCAGAAGCAGAAGGCCTTGGAACGCGCGGTTCAGGATGCCCGTGATGATGCGCAGAGCCAGCAGAATGAGATCGCCCAGCGCATTCTGCAGAAGATGGCCCCGGTCATTGTGAAATACGCTGGCGATAAAGGGTTCGGCGCAATCTTGGATACTTCCAATCCGTGGCCACAGGGGCCGGTGCTATGGGCAGCGCCTTCGGTCGACATCACGAAGGCAGTCGTCGATGCTTACAACATTCAGTCGGGTGTGCCGGCGCCCGCGCGTCCTGCGGCAACCAAGCCGAGCACCAGCGGGGCTACCAGCAAACCCGCTGCCCCGGCCGCTTCCAAGCCGGCTGCTCCTGCTGCGAGCAAGCCACAGACAACCACCGAGGCTCCGAAATAGTTCGTGACACCTTAGCAAGCCGAAAAGTTCCCATCCTGGCCGCACGAAATGCGGCCTTTTTTCTTTGCCGAATCCTTCCCGACGCACTCACCGCGGTGTCCTTAGATGCAAGCACTGATTCGAGGAGGACACCGTGTTTGCCGATTACATGGGCGAGTATTCCTGGGCTAATCGTTCCCACAGAGGCTGGACGACACTGGTTTCGTTCGCTCTTCAGGTTATGACGATGGGCGCGTTGTTGCTGCTGCCACTGCTCTCCATCCAGGGTTTGCCGCCGCTGCAGCTGATGGCTGCGCTGGTGGCGCCGGCGCCTCCACCTGGACCTGCGCCAGCTGTAAGCACGCGTTCACAAACGGTTCCGCCAAGCAACATGATCGGCCACAGTCTGATGATGCCTATTCAAATTCCGCGTGAGGTCGCGAATCTGAACGAAACTGAGCCGCCGCCCCCGCTGGAATTTCCGGGCGGACCGGCTGTTCCGGGCGGCACTGGACCTCCCGGTGCGCGAAATCCCGTGTTTGACAGCCTAGGTTCGGGAACGACTTCTATGCCACTGCTTTCCCCGCCTCCGGCCGCTCGCCCAGTTCGCGTCTCTCACATGATGGAAGGAAATCTGATCCATAAGGTGCAGCCGGAATACCCACAGCTCGCGCGGCAGGCGCGTATTCAAGGCCCAGTCGTGTTGCGCGCGATCATCAGCCGCGAGGGGAAAATTGAAAATTTGCAAGTTCTCAGTGGCCATCCCCTGCTGGCGCCGGCTGCCATCGAGGCAGTACGGCAGTGGCGCTATCGCCCGTATCTCCTGAACGATCAGCCGGTCGAGGTGGAGACCGAGGTGACGGTTAACTTCATCCTGTCAGGCGGATAGTTTCCGGAGGACTTGCGGCGGCTGATTGTCATACTTGACTCTGGAGTATGGTCCAGAGTGTATCCTTGTCTATATGTCGCCACATCCGGAAGAGCTCAAAAGCACAATTCAGATCGGCAAGGCAGCGGAGCGAGCGGCACTTAGCGTGGACACCATTCGCTTCTACGAACGCCGGGCATTGCTGCCCAGAGCGCCACGCACTTCAGGCCGATTCCGCCTCTACACCACAGATGACGTAAGGCGGCTCAGCTTCATTAAGCAAATGCAAAACCTTGGCTTCTCGTTGCACGAAATCAAGCAGCTCTTGGACTTGAGGGACCGGCGTCGAGATGCCTGTCGGGAAGTCAGAGACTTGCTGAGCGCGAAGCTGGGCGAGGTTCGGAGCAAGGTCCAAGAGCTGGAAAAGCTTGAAAGCGAATTGGTGCTTGATCTTCAGAAGTGCAATCGGGAGCTGAAGCACAGACAAAACCACGCTCCCAAGCACTGTCCTGTTCTGGGCACTGCAAATGGCAGGAAAAAGGTTGATGCTGATTGAAGTGCTTTACGTACCCGGCTGTCCCAACCATCAGCCCGCAGTTGAGAGGCTTAGGAGGGTGCTGCGGATTGAGGCTATGAGTGTGCCGATTCTGGAAGTCGCGGTGACGGATGAGGCCATGGCTCGCTTGCTTCAGTTCCCGGGTTCGCCAACAGTACGCATCAACGGGCGGGATGCGGAGCCCAGTCGACAGCAATTCTATGGATTGGCTTGCAGACTCTACCCAGGCAGGAATGGGCTGCCATCATTTGAAACGCTGCAACGAGCAGTTGCCCAGGCAAAGGTTGAAGGAGCGGGCACGTGAATTTCAACGACTCAGCGAGAAATCCAACTGCCAAGAAACCACAAGCGGGAAGCCTCCGTGGAGTTTGCTGTAGCTCGCCTTCGACGATGTGCTATTGGTTCGAAGTTTCCCTCGTGGCATGGGGAGTCCTCAGCCTAATCGGCATTTATTGGCATCCTCTTCATGCCTCTTCTGCTGCGACAATTCTTTTCGCTGTGGCAATCGGCTGCTTCGCCAATTGGCGTAAGAACCGGGCTTTTCATTGCAGT